>NZ_WOWT01000031.1:0-50634 GCF_009746545.1 Oceanobacillus sp. AG | reverse complement strand
TTAGAATGAGAGTGAGTCATCGTGATTTACCTCCGTATGTTTATGGTTTTGGTCAACTTTAACTATACGTGGTTTCACGATGGCTTTCTATTTATTTAGCTGTTGCATTTCATTTTACAATGAAGCCCAAACTAATAAATCATCTTTTTCAGCTTTTCTTATACTGACTTCTAGCCGGTATATATGGCAGGCAATCTTCTTTGCTAGCCACACGCAACAGAAGTTGAAAGAGTTTTTCATACCTTTCTCTCATCGACTTCTTCAGTAATGCGTCGATACGATTGTCTTCCAAATCCATTAATAGTTCTTCTAACTCCCGTTTGATTAAATACTCCATTTCCTTTTGTTCCATTTCATTTATTAATAATCCCAGCATTCCTGTTCACTCCAAACATATTAACTTTTTTCACCATTTCTTCCTTTACCTAATATAATTATACGCATATATGCGGGTTAAGCAGAATTTCGTCGGTTATTTATAGATTTTCATGTTAATTTACTATTCCCGAATTTTCTCTTCATACAACATCTTTTTAAACTTTCTTCTAAACCCAGCTCATTACATGATGTTTTTCATTTTTTTAGTTTCCCATCATATAGATGAAGTAAGGACAAGTTATCCAAGGAGGAACGAAAATGGATCATTTCTATGTATTCAGCTTTAAAAAGAGAAGAAGATATTTCACGCTTAGTCTTGTATTGCTATTAGCCGCTGGTTTTTTCATATTTCAATCCAACATACTTGGCAGTAACGCAAGTGATGAAGTTGCACTAACAAAGGGGAGCGTGGAAGAACCGAATATTGCACTTACCTTTAACATCAGTTGGGGAGAGGAGAAAGTTCATGATATCCTCGATACATTGAAACAGGAAGAAGTACAAGCAACCTTCTTCCTAAGTGGAGAGTGGGCAGAGCGTCATCCGGCCATTGTTGAAAAAATCACAGAGGATGGACATGAAATTGGAATACTCGGGTATAGATATAAAAGCTATGTAGAACAGGATTTGGAAGAAGTGAGGAGAGACTTATTCCTTGCTCAAGAAGCATTTGAAAAGCTTGGATTTGAAGATATCAACTTACTTCGGACTCCTAGCGGACGGTTTAATGAAGAGATTCTGGATCTTGCTGAATCAATGGGATTTGAAGTGGTGCACTGGAATATCAATCCAAATGATTGGAAGAACCCAGGTACAGAAAACATTGTAGATGTTGTTATGAATGATACAACGAATGGAGATATCATTCTGCTTCACGCATCCGATAGGGTCAAACAGACGGCCTCCGCTCTAGAAACAATTCTACCTGGTTTGAAAAGTAAAGGATTAAATTTTGTACCAATTAGCGAGTTAATCAGTCAAGCCCATGCCGATATTGAGTTGATTGAGTAATTTTTTCAGATTGGGATAACCATCCCTCTGTTCTCACCACCATAAAGTGAAACTTCATTCAGCGGGGGGTTTCCTACCGTTTCCTACCTCCCCCACTGAATCTTAGTGGAACGGAATCAGGGATTTACAGACTGTATATCCCCCACCTTCACTTCACATCTTGGGCTTCCTCCTGTTTAGGGGTGGGGTATTATAGACCGTTAATGCGTGATAAAAGGAGACCTACAGTTTCTACAGGGTATTTTTTCTTAATAGAAAAGCGCCAACCTCAAAATTTGGTCCGGCGCTTTTTGCTTCATTTTTATTAAGTTAATCCATGGCCAAGCTTATACACATTTCCTAATTGATCACTCAAAGGGAGTCTGAGCGGTAATGCACTTGATGATCGATATTTTCCCGTTAAGACTTTGAGCTCGGCCAAATACATATAACCTTTCCGAAGACTTCTTACTTCTAAATTTAGTCGTTTTTCCCTTATATTGATGCCCTTCTTTAACTCGTTGATCTTTCTCTCCCTAGCAAAAGGCTTATACAGGTGAATAATTTAGGTTATATCATATATTAAAGCCGAGCCTTTCCTATAGACTCAAGCTTTTTTACGCTTTTGTTGTTGCGGTTTGTTTGACATTCTTTTTCGGTGTTGTTGTTTCTTTTCTAGCTGGGTCTTTCTTAGACTTGCCGTCTACACGGTTTGCGATTCGGTGTAGGCCAATGATTTGGTACGTATTACATGCAAGTAACGGGGCAAACATTAACCAGACGTAATCCGGACCTTCCGCCATAAGAGCCGGCGTCCATTCTAACGTTGTAATGACAATCATGAAAAACAATGTCGGAATAAAAGCAGATTTATTTGTTTCTTTCTGTTTTAGCTTGGCGACAAACCAAGAATAAAGGTAGAAGAGTAAGGTGCCAAAAATCAACCAATATATTCCTATTTCCCCATCAGACCCTCTGTATGGGAAATAAATTAAATCAAATAATACAAATACGATTAACACAATCTGCACTGCTGGCCAAAAAGAACGAAATAAACTAATTCCGAACCGGTGAATATATAAGTAAGCAAAATATCCAGTCATACTGACAACAGCGAAAGTAAAGCCTAAACCAACAAAAAATGTCAGTAATCCTAATAATTCCATCCAATTGATTGGATTAAGATAGGCAGCATATGTATCCCACTTAACAAAAAAACTTATAATAATACCAGTAGCTCCACCGATGACTAACGTATTGAATAAAAACTTAATCAATTTACGAATATTCAATGTAAATCCTCCTACACTTTCCATGCGTATGTTTGTATTTTAACACGAACAGCAGCTTTTTTCCTCATTTTAACTGTATAGTTGGTAAATTTGTCAATCATATTATAACTAAAAGCAAAGCGCCCGGGTAGCGACGTACACATTGTGCCTTCTAGGACGAAGGGTAGTTCAATATTGCCACATACGTGAGCGTTTATCGGATTTCCTTTTACACAGAGGTGCTGGAAATCCGCTAGTCGCCGGCACGGGAGCTGGACATAAAATGAAAGGTGGTTCATCATGAAAAAGCTTTTCTTCCTCATTCTCTTCATTATTCCCCTAACAGCTTGTGGCGGGAATCAGGCGGCAAAGGATCAAGCAGATTATGAGCAGACAAAAAAGATGGTTGTCGATATCTTGCAGACTGAAGATGGTAAAAAAGCATTAACCGAATTATTCCAAGATGAGAAAGTGAAGCAAGAACTTACAATCCAATCCGATGAAGTGAAATCTGCGATAAATGAAGTATTAGTGAGTGACAAGGGAAAGGAAATGTGGCAATCACTCTTCAAGGATCCAAGTTTTGTCAAAGGATATACAGAAGCTATTCAAAAAGAGCAAACAAAATGGATGAAGAATTTAATGCATGATGCAGAATATCAAAAGCAGGTGCTCGAATTACTGCAGAATCCAGAGGTAACAGCATTGATCTTGGCAACCTTAAAAAGTCAGCAATTTCGCGCTCATTTGGAAGAAACAATCCAGCAAACATTGGAAACCCCGCTATTCCAAGCAAGAATCCAAGAAATTCTTCTAAAAGCCGCTGAAGAACAAGCAAAACAAAATGGTGGAGGTCAGGAGAACAACCAGCGGCAACAGGGTGGTGGTGATGAGCAACAAGGTGCCGAAACACAAAATGAACAAGGAGCTGGCGCTGGTGGTGGAGGCGGTTAAAGGCGGTTAAAGGCGGTTAAAGGCGGTTAAAGGCGGTTAAAGGCGGTTAAAATAAAAAAGAGCCCTCAGGCTCTTTTTTATTTTCATTCTTCCACTTGGGCAACAATTTTCGCAGCGATTCGGCGGAATTCCTGTCCAGTTGGATGGTCTTCTTGATAAACGGATGGCGCGAATACTTCATCATCCATATATGGTTGCTGGAGCGGTAGTTGGCCAAGTACTTTCGTCTTCAATACCTCAGCGAGCTTTTTCCCGCCGCCTTTACCAAAGACATGTTCTTTTTCCCCCGTCACTTTACTTTCAAAGTAAGACATATTCTCGATAACTCCGAGAATCTCATGGTTCGTCTTCATTGCCATCTGACCAGCGCGGGCGGCAACAAATGCGGCCGTCGGATGCGGTGTTGTAACGATTACTTCCTTACAAGTTGGAAGAAGCTCATGAACGTCCATTGCAATATCTCCTGTCCCTGGTGGGAGATCGAGCAATAGATAATCCAAGTCACCCCACTCCACTTCAGAAAAGAAGCTATTCAGCATCTTACCAAGCATTGGACCGCGCCATATGATCGGCGAGTTATCTTCAACAAAGAAGCCCATAGAAATGACTTTCACACCGAAGCGTTCCACTGGGATAATCTTTTTCCCGCGGACGATTGGACGTTCTTCAATCCCCATCATATCTGGAACACTGAACCCGTAGATATCGGCATCAATAACCCCAACCTTCTTTCCGAGCCGTGCAAGCGCTGTTGCAAGATTAACGGTTACTGTCGATTTACCGACACCACCTTTACCAGATGCCACTGCAATAAAGTGCGGATTCACACCACCCATTAAGGAAGCTTCTTTCGCCTGATCGACAGCTGGTTGATGTTCTCGTATGATTTCATCTGGCAATTGTTCGAAACGTAGTCCTACGGTTGTCGCACCATTTTTCTTTAGAATCCCAACAATTTCTTGTTGCATCTGCATCTGTTCGCCGGTATTCAGTTTGGAAATTCCAATCTTCACACTGACGTGCTTTTTTTCCTCCCTAATGGTAACGTTCTTAATCCCGTCTGTTTCTGCTAATGTTGTATGTATAAATGGATCCCTTACCGGACCTAAGAGTTCCATCACCTGTTCTTTTGTTAGCAATGTTGTCACCATCCTTATCTGCATTTATGTACATCCTCAAGTATAACATAAACAACTGAAAACCTAAGTAAAATGCATTGTGATGACGGTTTCACTCTTCCGCTTCAGCTGGCTCTGTAATATAGCGTAGTAACCCCCGGTAAATACTTGCTGCCATCTGTTCCTGATAGTCCTTCTGCTTCAATAACTCCCGCTCTTCAACATTTGATAAAAAACCAATTTCAACAAGAGCACCTGGTGCCTCTGCATGTTTCAACAGATAAATTCCATCAATCTCTAGCGCCTCCCGGTCTGTATTCTCTAGATTACCCCTAATTTCCGCTTGGATCATACGAGCAAGATGTGCATTTTCCTCAAAAGATGGATAATAAAATGTCTGGGCTCCCCGCCATCTCTCTGAAGGTAGAGCATTCAAATGGATGGTCAAAAATAAATCAGGCTGCTTACCCTCAATAAATTGAAGCCGATTTCTTATGTCCTCCGATTTTCTGCGGGAGAGTCCTTTCGTATCTTCATGAGCAAGATCCTCGTCCGCTTCTCGGGTTAAATAAACCAGCGCACCTGCCTGTTGTAAATAGCGCTGCAGTTGTTTCGTAACCATCAGCGCAATATCTTTTTCTACTGTATCATCCTTGCCAACCGCCCCTCCGTCGGGCCCGCCATGTCCCGGATCAAGAACAATCACTTTTCCTGATAATGGGAGTGACCAAGACGCCCAAGTCGTATCCGTCTCCTCAATCGGCATTTGAATCAAATACACTAAGATAAACAAACCAAAGAGCCATGTCCCAACTTTAAAAAGACGCTCCATCCCGTCGCCACCTTTACTATATTACTCAACTACCTGCTAATTACTTTCATTCAGCGTAAGCGCAACTTTTACCTGGAGGTTCGCAGTCCAGACACCTCTCGCTTTCCGCGGGCGGCTGGTGAGCCTCCTCGTAGGCAAGCCCACTGCGGGGTCTCACCAAGCCTATCGACGAACAGGAAGTTCTAATGCCGGCATTGGTCACAGGACGTGACCGTACTTAGCCGGCCTCCCGCAGGAGTCTCGAGGTGTCTGGACTGCTCCGAGGAAAATCTTAATTCGGAGCACTATTTAACATTTCAGAAGTACAATCTTCATCGTGCTAAAATAATCTCCATTCATCATAATCATCTTTACCAGTTCAGTTTCCCGGTGGACGGTGGGTAGCCCAAGGAGGCTTCAGCTGTGCCTTAGGATGCGCATCCGATCATCGGGAAACTAAACGGTGATTAGAGAGCCATTCTGGAGAACGTGTAAAACGCTTACGCCGAATGAAAGCAATCCACATTTTTTCCACATAGACTGCGTAAGTTGAGTATGTTATTAAAATTTTATGGGTGACTGGAAGGGATTATGACTAGGGATATGTGGTAAGCTAGGGTGAAGGAGCAAAAACTTCCACGGAAGAAAGTTTCGTTTTATAATAAGGTTAACGTGGTATGATAAATATATAATGACGGAGAGGAGTTTTTACGATGATTTGGATTGGGATCGGATTAATCATCATCGGAATTGCCCTATTAGCATTGACTGGGATATTAATTAAACCGCTTCATAAGATAGCTGCTATTTTAGCTGACGTAAAAGACACAACGAAGGATCTTCCTGAGACGGTAAAAGATATTAGCAACCAAGCAAATGCGGCCCTCCATACTGGTGTAGACACGCTTCAGCAAATAAATGGACAATTAAAGGAACTGACTCCTATCTTTTACCTTGTTGGAGATGTAGGTAGAGCAACACATGAACTCTCCTCTAATATGGTGAATGCTGTGGAAGACTTCGAAAGGAAAGAAACTGGCACGTTCGCCACAAGGAAAAATTTGGAAGCTTTGTATGGTGCGGCCACCCTAGGGATGATGGTTATCCTGAAGGCTAGAGAACTCAGTAAAGAGAGAAATGTAATCGACAACGAATAATCATTAATTAAAAAAATGCATGGTATCCGCTGAAAAACAGGTACCATGCATTTTTATTATTCCTTTGCGACTAAGCGCGCATCTTGTTTAATCTTCTCAATCAGGTCCGCGCGCTCTGCACCATCCTGGTAGAGCTTTCTTTCCCACGTTTGCGCTTTTTCAAGTAATGAGGGAGCGTCCGCATGCTCATCCCGGTAATTTGCCACAACAGCAAGCACTGCACCGCTCACAATGCCACTAGCAATCGAACAGATTAGATTTTTAGTTACCACCAGTAAATTCCCCTTCAGCATCGTCATTCTTTAATTGTTGGCGTCGCTTCAGCCAGTAATATCCTAATGCGAAAGAACCGTATATACCACCTAATTTATTCGTATCGGCAATACCTTTACCTGCCTCACTCTTCTCTTTCATCGAGTCGGTTACGTCCACTAAAGATGATGTAAACTTTCTTGTTGCATTCCCTACATCACCCACAATATAGAATAATGGGCTCAATTGCTCCATTTTCACATTTACGTCAGCTAAAGTCTGATTACTCTCCCGAATAATATTAGATGTTTCATTCAACATATCATCGAGCTGTCCAGGCAGCTGCTGAACAGTTTTATCCACTCCGGCCAAGACACCAGCCAAATTATTCAACACATGAGCTACGAACACAGCTAACACAAGAAATGCAACACCAATTAATAATACTCCTACACCAACTAATGTCATGTCTATCCCTCTCTCCCTGTTACTTCTACTATATCATGCTCTTCTTGAATCATAAGTTCATTCTTTTGCTTCGGCTGCTTGCCTTTCCACGTGCCATACAATTGCACTGCAACTTCACTCCATTTTATCCCTTCGATAAACGGCTTTACTTTACGATCCATTTCCTCGTCCGTTAAATTGCCTAACCCATTTTGTAGCGCAGTATTGGCAGATTGAACAGACTCACCGAATAATTGGATCGAGTCAAACATACTGTCCGTTGCTTGGACCTTTTCCGTTACATCAGCCATTAACTCATCCGTCTCTTTTATCGTCTGCGAAAGAACTGGCGTCATCTTCTCGACCCGCTCTTCGGCACTACCTAATGTTCCACGTAACGTTTGCATTGTGTTCGTCACACGCTTTAGGACGAAACAAATATAAACGACCGTGATCAGAAAGGCGATGGCTACAAGTAAAATACTAAGATAAATAAGTCCCATATGTACTGTCCCCCTCCTTTAGCATCATCCACATATTCAGGCATCTATTATAGTGATATTATACCACTAGATGGTGTAATTAAAACTTTTAACGTTTCACTTCCCTGCCTCTCTTTTTCAAAAAGATTATTTTCAAAACAGGCGGGGTATAGAGTCTATAGTAGGAAGTTTACTGGAGGTTAATGGATAATGGGTAAAATAAAAGGATTTGGAAAAGAATTATTGCAGAAGCTTAAAGAAGATAATATTACATTCCTAGCTGCCGCCTTGGCTTATTATTTCCTGTTGGCGATTTTTCCATTATTGATCGTCGGCTTTGCAATTATTCCTTATTTCAATATTTCAGCAGACGACGCGCTCGGTTTCTTCTCTACCGTCTTACCTGGAGAAATCGCCTCTTTATTTGAAGAAAATATTGTCAGCCTAGTCGAAACCCCAAGAGGCGGATTACTAACCGTCGGGATCATCGGTGCATTATGGTCGGCATCAGGCGGGATTAATGCATTCATTAAATCATCGAATGAAGCATTTAATGTGGAGGAAACCCGCTCGTTTATTACTGTTCACTTAATTTCACTTGGTCTCACAATCGGACTGATTATTTCTGTCATTGTCGCGATTCTTTTACCGGTTCTCGGAGACGTTATTTTACGATTAGTTGGATCGGTTATCGGATTGACCACAGGAATGGGGGTTTTGCTGCATATCTTGCGCTGGCTGATTAGTATCATTGTTCTTACGACATTTATCATGTTGTTGTACCGCTTTGCACCGAATAAGAAGATTTCCTTTAAGCATATTATCCCTGGAGCTTTAGTTGCTAGTCTGCTTTGGCAGATTATTTCATTCGGATTTTCAATTTATGTAAGTAATTTTGGTAACTATTCGGCAACATACGGGACACTTGGTGGGGTGATCATTCTCATGACATGGTTCTTCCTGACAGGGCTTATCCTGATGCTTGGAGCAAGTATCACTGTTATTTATCATCGCTATAAAATCCGCAACGCTACAGAACTTCACAAAGCGGCGAACATTTAGGCGATATAGATGAAAATAAATCTATATAGGTTGAATAAAACAAATGGTATTCTTGGCTGGTGCGAATTTTACAGTTGTAATGTGAATTTGTTTTAGGGCTGATGCTTAAATTCCAGTTGTGGTGTGGGTTCGGTCAGGAATAGTGCGCAATTCTCAGTTGTCGTTCGAATTCGAACGTATACCAGGGGATTGCGCACCACATTCAAACTAGCTAGGACTTTTACTATTTTTTCTTATCGCGCTAAAATAGCAATGTTTCATGCTACCTATAAACCGTACATGGGGCTATTCTTTCTACTTTTGTTATTTTCGCCTGTGCTGGAAAAGATTCCATTATAGGTCCTTCTATTTCGACTGAGATATAGTCGCCGTTCTTGAAAAAAAGCCCATCTTTATTTGTGAGTTTATTCGGAAGAGAAAGGATATCCATCCCTCTCTCTTTAAAGTAATCTTCATAGTCATCCCCTGTGTCAGTCTTTTCGTCCGTATCTTCTGTAGGAGTGATTAATTCAAAAGAGTATGTTTGGAAATACCTGTCCATATAATAATAATATTCTTCTTCCGCATCTCCCGCTAATCTTTCACGTATATCGACATAATCAAAAAAGAAATAACCTGTTACTGTTGTTATACTTGGACTCTCTGGTTCTTGATTCACCATTCCGTTATCAGAATTTACTGTAGGTTTAGGATCTTTGTTTTCCAATGGTTTGAATTCATAATTGATAAATACGATTATGCACAGCAGGGAGATTGCAATGAGTGAATATATAATTTTGCGCATCCGATTACCTTCTTTACTTTATGGACGTTTTATAAATAAAATTTTTATTGAATCTAATGCAGCCCCCAAGTTTAAATCCAAATCCCTGTAACCGGCTGAATGAACACCAATAATCCGATTATTAACATTATCTAAAATAGGTGCCCCGCTTTGACCCCCAAAAGTATCAATCGTATAATGCAGTCTACCATTACTTTCTAAGGTAGCAGGACCACTCATGATGTATTGTCTTTGTCCTAAATCTGCAGGGTATCCACCAATCTTCACGTTCCTATTGGTTGCAACTTCTAAATCTAACACACCAACACTTGACGACAGATCGTCAGCGAGATCAATAACTCCGAAATCATATTGATTTGCTAATGTATTTATATATTCCGCCGGTAACTTTATTGATGTGGCACACTTGATACTTCATCATAATTTCCATCAATTTTTCGTCATCTAATTTATATAGGCAATGTGCAACTGTTAAAATCCTACTACCTCCTAGATTAATATAATTGTCAGAAAAAATCAACATATCAAATTTTATGAAATAGCTTAATTCCACAATAAATCTAATGATAGGGTTCTAACTCTATATCAATTATTTTCTCCGTTCCAATTGAATACCAATTATTTAAATAATAATTAATTTTTATTTCACTCCAAGGTTCTTAATCCTGCCTTCTGTTTTCCAATTCGTTCACAGTGACGGGAGGAATAACTACTACCATCTCATTTATATATCAACAAAAATAAGGTACAATCCATATGCGTGATTGCACCTCTATTTCATTTACTTTTTGATTTTTTACGATTCAAAACTTACTTTTATCTCGCTAATAGACCACTGACAAATGGCTGCAACCAGTTATTCCCCTTCATATGAAACGATTCTTTCGTTACTTGCTTCCATTTTAACGGGGTAATGTAAGATGCTCCTTCTCTAAGTTGGCGAACTGGAGCTTCAGCTAGCGTCGAAGCCACATCTAGTCCGGAGTTTATTTCAAATTTTTGATCTTCATATAGTCCGGTCTCGACTGCCTTCTGTTCCAGCCTACCAGCACTGGTCATTTGCCAAACGGACCCATTTAATAAAGCATCCTCAAAAATAGTGGTCGCACCTAGCGATTCTTCAAGTGTAATCGCAAGCGTTCCATGGTAGCCTGGTAATAGCTCTGCTTCTATTTCAGTTTCAGCCTCTGCTTCCGTTTCCTCGTCCTCCATTTCTTCTTCTAAAGTATCTTCTTGGAAACTCGCAGAAAACGGGTAAATACTTTCTTTTTCTACGTTAAGTTCAGCAGGGGAATCACCAAGCGACTCCACCGCACCTTCTAGAAGAACATCCGTTTCCTCCAGTTGTAAAACAGCATTCATGCCTTCTTCCACTTCCAACCGTTCCGCTTCACTCAAATCACCTGTTGCATGGAGTTCTGTACTTTCAATAACAATCAATGGATTGCTAAGATCTGTTGAGATATGTTTTATTTTCCCTCCGAAAGGACTCTCATATGTAATCATATCCCCTGTATCACGAAGTTCTGCCAATTGATTTTCCAATGTCGTCAATTCAATCGTTTTTGCTGCTAATTCTTGTTCTTTCTCCGCGATAAATTGTTCTTTCATCAATTCTGCTTCAACCGGTGACTCTGGAAGCTCAACGAAAATATCTTCCTCGGTAATCAAAACGGAACTCGATGGATTAAATTCATTCGCAGGAATTTGGTATGCCTTCATTTGAGAAATCGCTTGTTCAGTGGCAGTGATTTCTCCTTGCACACGTTCCAGCTCCTGGAGTAAATCCGATTCGGTTTCATAATAGTTTTCCACACGGAAGGTGAATAAGCTTGAACCCGGTGTCACTTCTTCTCCAACTGACACAAGAAACTGCTGGAAAATTCCTTCCGTCCTGTCAAAGTAAATCTCCTCTTCATCTGCAGCCGCTAAGACAACTGGTTTATACAGCTCCCGCTTTAAATCCGCAGTGACGCTTTCCGACCATTTATTCACATAAGAGACCCGATCGACCCGTGCTTCGTCGTCTAAGTAGACAAGCAGTAAATTTACAGCTATAAATACAAGTATTCCTAATTGAATAAAGCGACTTCTCCTCATTCAAACCACCGACCTATCATATAAGAATCAGCGAATGCAATGGTTCCCGCAAGAACCCAACCGAGAACATGGAGCAACAAGATAAATGCCCATAACGTTCGACTTCCGACTTCAGAGAGCGTATGTAAAAACCGGTATTGGAACCAAATAATCCAAAATTGAAACAACGTAATTGCACCAAAGAAATAAATAAACCAATCGATTTCCGTAATATAGGAAGCGATGATTCCAAAGGATAGCGGGGATACAAACCAATCCAGTCCTGCAAATAAGGCAAGAGGAATCCATAGAAGCCTTTCGATCAACATGACCGCAAGCACGACTTGCTGCATGATGACGAGTTTCCCGTACGGTATTTCTGTAATCAAGTAGAAGATCAGACTCGGTATAAAAAGAAGGAACGCGGCAAATAGGGCACCATAGATCATTCGTCCAATGACAAACCATAATTTACTCGTTTCATATTTCATTGCACCAAGTTCCGCTACTCCTCCCGACAAAATGGAACTGCCGATGCCTAAATAAGCCATCCATCCATAGATAATTATCGTTGCGAGAATCAATAGAGTACTAGTTTTTCTAACGTTGGATAGTTTTTCCGCTTGTCTAATCCGAAAGATATGGTCATAGATTGATGTGAAAAATTTAAACAACTGGACACGATAGAGCATGATTCGACTTCCTTTTTAAGTTTATATGTAGTGACTTACATTTTAACCTATGTACCGAATAATTTCTATGTATTACATTAAAAAACTTGACATTTCGCCAAGCCTTTACGGCGAATGCTTGTTGAACTTATGCAGAAATAAAACTTTCTTTTATAGTAACCAATTCTTTGCATTTTAAATAAACACCCTTATTTGTTTGCCAAACCAACAAAATTAATATATACTTAACATTACATGTAAACGCTTTATAACTCAAGAGAAGCCATGATTAATCTTTAAAACATCTTTACTCGTTTGTTTGAAGTCTATCAATTTCTATTTGTGTTCTACCCCACAGAATTAGAGGATTTGTTATAATAATTACGAGGGATGAAAGCACTTGCATTATCTTAAATAAACATTAAGATATTTACAATTCATGATGGATCATCCAGACGTATGAAGGGGGAACCGAAATGGTTATTGGGGATGGCGCCTATATAAAAAAAATAAACAGGTCGCTGATTTTGCAAAAAATTATTGAGCATGAATTTATTTCACGAGCGGAAATTGCTAAGATAACAGGCTTAAATAAAGCAACGATTTCCGTCCAAGTTGCTGATTTATTGAACGAAAAGCTCGTGCAAGAAACACAACAGGAACATAACACAGTCGGCAGGCGTCCGATTATGCTTTCCATTAATGGAAATGCTGGTTATGTTCTCGGTATCGATCTCGACTTTAAAGAAATTAAATTTCAAATTGCCGATTTACAAGGAAATATAGTGGAAGTCAATACAATGGCGATCCATACAGAAGTGTACGAAGAAGTCCTTTATATTCTTGTTGAAGAAATCCGCAATTACAAGGAAAAGTATTCTACAAGTCATTATGGACTTGTTCAAACGATCATCGGTGTGCACGGTACCGTAAATAACGATGAATGGATTCAATTCATTCCGAGATTGCAATGGAGCAACAAGGACTTGAAATCAGATATTGAAAGGGAAATCGATATAGATATTTCGATTGAAAATACAGCGAACCTTTCCATTTTTGCTGAAAGAGTTTATAAATATCCTGATAGCGATAACATGCTTGGTATCGTACTGGGTTCGGGGATTGGGGCAGGAATTATTAACGATGGTAAACTTGTAAAGGGACACGATGGTTATGCTGGAGAAATTGGTCATATGATTATCTCCCCGTTTGGGCAAGAGTGCAGTTGTGGTAACTCAGGCTGTTGGGAACTTTATGCAGCAGAGTCGGTTGTCTTTTCACAGTTGATGGAAAAGCTTGACCGCCCGAACTTAAATTATCATGACATTAAGCAATTACTGGCTGCAGAAGATCCAGAAACTTATGATGTAATGAAGAACTTTATCAGTTATATATCCATTGGATTAAACAATATGATTAATTCCTATAATCCTGAAACATTGATTATTAACAGTGAGTTATTGAAGGTATATCCAAATGCGATTGAAGAGATTGTCGCAAACTTGAAGTCTTCAGTCAGTGTGTATGGCCAAATCGTCTTATCTGACCTTGGAAAAGATGCTAGTGTTTTAGGGGCAAGTGCGCTTGCAATCCAGAACTTTTT
This sequence comes from Oceanobacillus sp. AG, assembly GCF_009746545.1. Classification (NCBI taxonomy): domain Bacteria; kingdom Bacillati; phylum Bacillota; class Bacilli; order Caryophanales; family Bacillaceae; genus Oceanobacillus; species Oceanobacillus sp. AG. Next base: position 36,575 of record NZ_WOWT01000031.1, on the reverse strand, counting down.
TGAAGTCAAAGAAGTGGTCTTCTCCCGGGAGGAAGTTATAGCTTAGTAAGTAAAAGTTGAAATAAAAACGAGTCATTCAAAATGAATTGACTCGTTTTTTTAATTAGAACCAGTTCGTATGGAACGTTCCTTCTTTATCTTTACGCTCGTACGTATGAGCACCAAAGTAGTCGCGTTGTGCTTGGATTAAGTTTGCTGGTAAGTCTTCCGCACGGTAGCTGTCATAGTAAGCAATTGCGCTTGAGAATGTTGGTACAGCAATACCATGCTTAATTGCAAGTGCAACAACTTCACGCAATGCATCTTGATAGCCTTCCACAATCTCTTTGAAATATGGGTCTAGCATTAAGTTCGCTAAGTTTGCATTGTTATCATAAGCATCTTTGATCTTTTGCAAGAAGTCTGCACGGATAATACATCCCCCGCGCCAAATCATTGCAATATCACCATACTGAAGGTCCCAACTGTTCTCTTCAGATGCTGCACGCATTTGTGCAAAACCTTGCGCATAGGAAACAATCTTACTCATGTATAGAGCTTTACGTACCTTTTCAATCAATTCCTTGCGGTCACCATCAAACTGGGATGGGGATGGGGATGGGCCAGACAACACTTTGCTTGCTGCAATACGTTCATCTTTCAAGGAAGAGATGAAGCGAGCAAAGACGGACTCTGTAATAAGTGGTAGCGGAACTCCAAGGTCAAGGGCGTTCTTACTTGTCCATTTACCAGTTCCTTTTTGACCAGCTTTGTCCATAATTACCTCTACTAGCGCTTTGCCTGTTTCGTCATCTTTCTTCTTGAAGATGTCTGCAGTGATTTCAATTAAGTAACTGTCAAGTTCGCCTTTGTTCCACTCAGCGAATACTTCACTTAATTCGTCAGCTTCCATGCCAAGAACATGTTTTAGAATAAAGTATGCTTCTCCGATTAATTGCATGTCGCCATATTCAATCCCGTTATGAACCATCTTCACAAAGTGACCTGCTCCATTTGGTCCAATGTACGTAACACATGGGTCGCCTTCAACTTTTGCGGAGATTGCTTCAAAGATAGGTGCAACAAGTTCGTAAGCTTCCTTCTGTCCGCCTGGCATGAGAGATGGACCTTTTAAAGCGCCCTCTTCCCCACCAGATACACCAGTACCGATGAAGTGAATACCTGTTTCGTCCAACATTTTATTACGACGCATTGTATCTTCATAAAGTGTGTTTCCACCATCGATTAGAATATCGCCTTCTTCTAAATACGGTTGTAATGATTCGATTGTCGCGTCTGTAGCTGGTCCTGCTTGAACCATCAACATGATTTTACGTGGCTTCTCTAGGGAATTTACAAATTCTTCAATTGTTTCTGCGCCAACAAAATTCTTGCCTTTTGCTTCGTTTGCTAAGAATTCCTCTGTTCGTGCGTATGTACGGTTATACACTGCAACGGAATAACCTCTGCTCTCAATATTCATTGCCAGGTTCTTACCCATGACAGCTAAGCCAATTACACCAAATTGTTGTGCCATATTATTCCCATTCCTCTCATAGATTGTGGTTTTTATATTATTATAAATGCTCTATCTAAACATAACTTCCATTAATATAACTGGTATTCAAGATTACATCCGGAACCTAAAGGGAAAACTTAATCTATTTCCCTAAACTACTTAATTAAAAAAATAAAGATTCCTCTCCATCTTGTTATATCAATTAATTGACTGACCAAACAAATTAAGTATTTCATAATTATATCATATCGGACTAGTACAGGTTTTACAAGTGATAATGCGTGGGAATACATTGTAGAAACTGCGGATTCATCATATAATGATTATAACAAATTACAGGAGCGACCGTGTATGAATAACATTATATTATTTGATGGTGAATGCCACTTTTGCGATGCGAGCGTCCAGTTTATTATTAAAAGAGATCCAAAAGCTATTTTCTCATTCGCTTCCCTCCAAAGTGCAACAGGAAAACAACTTTTAGCTGCATACAAACTTTCTGAGAACCTCGACAGCATGGTGCTTATTGCTGACGGGAAAGCCCACCTTAAATCGAGTGCTGCCCTACGGATTGCCAAGGAGTTATCAGGCATTTGGAAATTAGCGTATGCCTTTATCATGATGCCACGTCCAGTTCGGGACTTATTTTATGATGTAGTCGCTCAGATATAAATGGTTTGGGAAAAAGGAAAGCTGTGCAATCCCTTCCCCTGAGGTAAGAAAAAGGTTTTTATAAAATTAACGTAAATTAAATCCTATTGAAGCGGCGGGAATGCATTCTTGTTTATTTCATTAAACATTCAATTAGAAATTCCCGATCTTCCGGAAACGATAATTCAAGTTCTTTTATTTCTTGTACATTCTTCCAGGTTATCCCATGAATGAGTTGATCAGGATCTTGAATACTTCTAGTACCGCCAATAATTTTTACTAAGAAAAAATGGACTTCTGCAGAAATATTATATGCTTCATATTTTCTTTTTTTCACTTTCATTTTTTTGATAATTTCTGTTTTATATCCCGTTTCCTCTTCTACCTCCCTTATACAACAATCTTCAAATGTCTCATTCCGTTCTTTTCCACCAGAAGGTATGGACCATGTTCTTCTCTCGTCAGGCGCACCTTGCAAAACCATCAATAACTCGCTTTTTTCATTTATACAGACGCCAGCGGCTCCTCGCCACTCCTCCATACGAAAGCCCCCTTTAAGATTTGTGATGTCATCTCGTATAAAACTTTCTAAGCCCTCTTAATCTTTTATTTACAACAATTCTCTCGCAAGCAACCGATACACATCCAACCGTTTCTCCTGCGAATGCGGGATACTCACAATCATCGCTTCATCAAAGCCATACTGCTCCTGCTGCTCCCTTAACGTTGCTGCCACTTCTTGCGCACTGCCCACAAGGTGCAATTTACGATTATCTTGAATCTTCATCTTATCCACTTCTGTTAATGGGTAATCTTTTGCCTCTTCCGGTGTAAGGACTTGTATATTTTTCCCCTTCTCGAAAAGCAGACGCCAAATATCCTGCGGTTTCGCTTCGTATTCTGCTTCTTCTTTCGTTTCCGCAGTCGTCACCATGTAGCAGACATTAATCTCCGGTTTATCCATGAAACTGGAAGGTTCGAAGCTGTTCTTATATATATCAAAAACTTCTTTTTCCATCTCCCCGGTGAAAAACTGTGCATAGGAATACCCAACACCGCTGCGTCCGGCCTGTGTTGCACTATCACCTGTTGAACCGAGTAACCATGCTTCTGGTAAAGTGACTTGATACGGGGAGGCAATCATTCGCTGATATAACGGATCGTCTGGGACCTCGTCGCTGATGAGCTGAAGTGCTGTTTCTAATTTTTCATACATATTATGGACCATCGGCTGCCTTCCTTCTGATAAGGCATAGATAGAATAATTATCGCCCCCAGGAGCTCTTCCTACTCCGAAATCTATTCTCCCTGGAGAAAAAGCACTTAATGTTTTAAACACTTCAGCCATTTTCAATGGAGAATAATGCATCATCATAATACCGCCTGTTCCAATCCGGATGTTTTTTGTCTTTGCGGCTAAATGGGCGACGGTGATTTCCGGTGCGGAACTTGCAAGCGTGTTCGTGTTATGGTGTTCTGCCATCCACATCCGATGGTACCCTAATTCATCCCCTAAGATAGCCAACTCTTCCGCTTTCTTTAAGGCATCAGATGCTCGGTTTCCTTTTGTAATCGGAGCTTGATCCAGTATGCTTAACTTCATTTTATCGATCCCTTTCCAACATTTTTTTAATCTATTGCCTAGTATAATACATCATTTCACGAACACCATTCATCTGCTTGCACAAACAAAGGCGGAAGCGCCCTCGCAGGTTAAAAACGCGATTCGTTTCGCAACACCTGGGACTGCGATTACTCGTCCCACCGAAGGGCGTTTGCATTAGCACATCCAGTAGTCGTAGCAACGTACAAACTGCGCCTCCTAGGATAGGAGGTAGTTCGATGTTATTATTTTTGTTTTATAGTTTCTTATGCACTAAAAAATCCTAATGCAGCCACGAAGGCCACCTTAGGATTTCCCTTTTAGTTCACAATATGTTTTTTTATTCTCCGTATATAATTATGACGGATGAAGATATAGTAAATAATTTGGATCAGTGTGAAGCTCCCAAGAACAAGAACAGAGCTTTCGAGCATACTTGTAGCGAACATGTTCTTTAGTGCCGTTAAAGCAACTGCACCATGGATAACTGCTACGATAATTGGAATAAAGAACAGTAAGGCAAGCTGTGTTGTTAACACTTTCGACAATTCCTTATCCGTCAGTCCGATTTTACTAATCATCGCGAACTTCTGCTGCTCACTTTCTAAATCCGCATACAAGCGGAAATACAAGAAACTACCTGCTGCTACGAAGAATACAACACCAATGAATAAGCCGATAAACAGAACTGTACCGAAAGATTGATTGATAATATACCAATCGTAACCAAGATTACTAAAGGTGAAGTGCTCACCATATCCATTCGTGTCACTTACCCCTAGCTCTTCTAGCAGCTGTTCTCCTATATCCGCTGTCGCTTTCCAATCTTCTACTTGAAAGGCATAGAAGGTTTCCTGCTCAAAGTCAGTGATTGTATCATAAAATGCATCATCAACAATTAAATAATTTTCAAACGTACGAATCAGAGCCGAACCGAATGCTGTTATCTGATTTACTTCATTACCCGCAAATTCAAGCATTCGCTTCCCCTCCACTTCTTTTGGTGGAAGCATTGCACTATGATAATACAGGTAAGCCGCCTCCTGTCCATCTAAGGCAACCTGTTCCTCGCCCCGTCCTGCTGCTTCAGCAATTGCATTAAACTCCGACTCGGAAATAATCCCCGTTAGTGGATTATAGCCATCATCGGCGAGACTTGGAATTGAAACATTTTTTATATGAACAGGCAGTTTCTGATAGGTAATGCCATCAAGTTTATCCTCAATAATTGCAATATGTTCCGTTTCTTGTTCATCCCCATGCTCTGAATAATATTCTACCGCAAAGGGACGTTCATCTAATATATTATTCGTAATCATAAACCGGAAACCGACAAGCGTACCTATCGCAGTAAACGCAACCGTTGATACAATTGCAACAAAGAAAAAGGTGCGCGCATTATCCTTCATCCGGTGCGCCAAATCGGAAAATAATACGAGATTCGTCTTTTTCCAAAACAGCCCTTTTCGTTTTTTCAACCGATTGATCATAAAGACACTTAATTGAGTGAAAAGGAAATAGGTCCCGATAATGACAATAATTGTTACAGGAATCATGGCGAATACGACTTGATCCCCTTTCACTGTTAATGCAACCCCGTAACCAACCGCCAGTAACATAGCAGCTAATAACGAGAGGAGAACAGAAGCTTTCGGTTCTTTCTTCGGAACAGCGCTTCCCTTGATCAAATCGATTAATTTATTTCCTTTCAAGATGAACACCGTGAAGAAGGATATCACAACAAACAAGAGTAAGAATGCACCACAAGTAAGCAAGATCGCTTCCCATGGCATATAAAACGGCAAGGATTCTTTTAACTCAAGCACCGTTTCCGCCGTCATTAGGATGAGCTTCGCGAACACAAGCCCGATTCCCACACCGAAAATCGTTGCAATGAAGCCGATCAACACATTTTCTAAAAAGACCATCCTATGCAATTGCTTATTCGTCATACCGAGCATAACCATTAAGCCGAATTCCTTCTTCCGTGAATGAAGGAAGGCACTCATCGAAACGAGTACAAAGATGAACGAAAAAACATAAATAATTCCCTCAGCAAAATGCAGACCTACCGTAACGCTCGAATGCACTTCCTTTAATGCCGGGTGAAAGGCAAAAATCGCATAAACAAAGAAAACCATTACTGAAAATAAGCTACTAAGGAAATAAGCAGCATAGACCCGTTTATTTCTTAAGACATTATTAAACGCGAATTGACGAAAGGTCACTTGTATCTCCCCCCAACAGCGATAGCACATCAATTATTTTTTGAAAGAAAGCTTGACGGTTATCTCCACGCTGAATCTCGTTATATAGCTTCCCGTCCTTAATAAAAACAACCCGCTGCGTGTGACTTGCAGCGATTGGATCATGGGTCACCATCATCATCGTTGTCCGGTCGTCCCGATTAATTTGCTCAAGCATTTCCATTACCGTCCGGGATGCTTTAGAGTCAAGGTTACCTGTTGGCTCGTCGGCGAGCACCATTTTCGGCTGGTGGATAATCGCTCGGGCTATGGCCGTCCGCTGTGCTTGTCCACCGGAGATTTCATAAGTGCGGTTTTTTAAAATTTCCAAGATGCCGAGCTTTTCAGCAACTGCTGCGACACGCTTCTCCATTTCTTTGACCTTTGTTCCTTCAAGCGTGAGTGGCAGCACAATATTTTCCTCCACGGTCAATGTCGACAACAAATTAAAATCCTGAAACACAAAGCCCAATTCTCGGCGGCGGAACTCTGCCATTTCATTATGTTTCATCTCTAGCGGATTCTTGCCACTGATAAGAATCGAGCCTGAAGTTGGCTGGTCAATCGTTGCAACCATATTGAGCAATGTCGACTTACCGCTTCCCGAAGGACCCATGATTCCAACAAATTCCCCTTCCTCAATAACTAAATCAATATCCTCAAGCGCTTTATGCGCTACTTTTCCATCATATACTTTGCTTACGTTTTGTGTTTTTAAAATTTCCATACTAAAAACCCCTTTCCTTCTACAACTAGTGTAAAAGAAAAGAGGAATTTTAAACATCGGTCTAGCTTTCAATTAGCTTACATTTCTGTAAGGTTTCTTAACTCGGGAATGTTAATTTGACTAATGTCCCTTTTCCAGGCGTAGATTCTATTTCCACAGTATGTCCTAGGTTGTCACATATATCTCGAACTAGCGCAAGTCCCATCCCCGTCGATTCACGATAAATCCTTCCATTTTCACCTGTGAAAAATGGAGCAAATACACGTTTTATATCTGATTTCGGAATACCGACACCATGGTCTTGAATGAATAATTGAACTCCTGCAGCAGTCCTTGCTTCCGAGATATAAATCTTATGTGCTTTCCCTGCCGAATATTTTACAGCGTTCGTAATAAGCTGGTTGATGACAAAGACTAACCATTTCTCATCTGACTCCACACGAACTTCCGAAAGGTCGAGCTCCGGGTAAACCCTGTTCTTAATGAATAGCCGCTTATTATCGCGAATTACTTGTTCCACCGCTCGCTTTAATCCGACCGATTTCACGTGAAAGTCTTGTTCGAACACTTCTAGGCGAGCAGCATATAAAACCATTTCCAATCCCTTTTCAAGCTTATCCGTTTCTTCACGGATACTTAGAATTTGCTCATCTTCATATTCCTGGATAATCAACTCGATGACAGATAATGGTGTCTTCATCTGGTGCACCCATTGATTGATGAATGTCATATGTTCATTTTTCTTACTGTTCGCATGTGCTATTTCGCTAATATATAAACGATGTTGTGTCTTTAAGAGTTCGCTTAGGGCAGCAGAAAGTGGAGCTTCGTCAAATGTTTCAAACACTTCCTCCAGCCAGGCAATCGGATTTGCCAAGCGTTGGTAAAATTTCCGTAATGTAACGTAACGGTATACTAAATAACCTGTTAGAAAGAGGATGCTTAAAAATAAAAGATAAAAGATGAGTGACACTTCACGAAGGCCGCTTAACCAGAGCACAAGCACCATAACCGTGAGCTGAATAATATTTAAAAAAATGAGCGGAAACTGGTCACGAAAAAATAGTTTCTTCATGAGCCGTGCTCCCAATTCGCTACGAGCCGGTAGCCTGCACCTCGAATCGTTTCAATCGCATCTTGAATCCCTAACTCCTGCAACCTTTTCCGAACGCGAGTGACATTCACATTCAGTGTATTTTCATCAACAAAAGCTTGGTCATCCCACAGCTTTTCGAGGAGTAATTCCCTTGATACAACCCTCGGAGAACGACTCAACAGCATTTCGAGCAAAACAGCTTCTTTCTTTGTTAGAGTAATCACGTTTCCACCTTTCACTAATTCCATCCGTTCCGCGTAAAGAGTAAGCCCGTCCAGCTCAATCTTCCGCTCTTCCACTTTTGGTGCATATTCCCCGTATGCTCTCCGTAAGTTACTCTTAATTTTCGCAACGACGACTTCATAAGCGAATGGTTTCGTAATATAATCATCCCCGCCATTTTCCAGTGCCATGACTTGATCCATCTCCCCTGAACGGGCAGAAATGAATATGATCGGACAGGTTGAAAACTGTCTAATCTGCCTGCACCAGTAGAAACCATCAAAGCTAGGTAAATTAATATCCAATAATACAAGATCCGGTTGAACTTTGTGGAACTCTTCCGTTATTGCATCAAATTGTTCTGCGACTACCGCGTTATAACCATATTTTTGCAAATGGCTCTGCAGGAGTACGGCAATCTTTGGATCATCCTCGATAATTAAGATCTTCGCCATTGGTAACCGTCCTTTTATACATAAGTTATAATCGTTCCTTATAGTATAACGTAAGTCGGACCATTTTTAACATAAGCATTTCAATTGAATAAACGGGAATCGATCTAAGCAATTCAAGTTTTGATTCACTCACTGGATGATATAAATATATTTCTTTCCCTCCAAAGACTAAAACCCTTGGAAATCCCCAAAAATTGGCGCAAATAATGAATTAAAAATAGTGAACATATCAAAAAACAATATAATTCCCATTAGAATCATGATGCTTCCACCGACTTTCATAAATGCACCACTGTATTTTTTAATCCACGTAAATTTCCCGATAAAAAATGCCATCAACAGAAACGGGATACTAAAGCCTAATATATAAGCTCCCATGTACCAGATACCTTGGGACGGATTCGCGCCGACAAGAGCTAACGTGGCTGCTAATATCGGTCCCATACAAGGTGTCCAGCCCAATGCAAAGGTTAAACCAATCAACACAGTGCCTAGATAACCAGATGGCTTGTTTTTTAAGTTTAGTTTATGGTCTTTCATCAAGAAGGTCGGGGTGAAGATCCCAACTGTAACTAAACCAAAAAACACGATGAAGATCGCGCCGACCTGGCGGATGATATCTCCGTATTGTATATACCACGTCTCAATTAAACTGGCACTTCCAGTTGACCCTAATCCCAGCACGAGATAAATAATGGAAAATCCTAATAAAAAGAATAATGTATGAAATATCGCTTTGCGTTGTCCTCCTATTTTACCGCTTTGTACATCAGACACACTCATTCCAGTAATATAGGATAAGAATGCTGGATAGAGCGGAAATACACAGGGTGATACAAAGGATAATACCCCTGCGCCAAACGCTAGAATAATAGAAACTTCCGTTAGCATACTCCACCTCCTTTGCTTTGCTATTTCATTTCTTTACACTTAGTAAAATGGTGTAAGACAATCGCTAGTTCTTCTTTCGAGTAATTTAAAAGCAGCGACTTTATTTGATTTCTTTCTTCTTCAGAAATTGTCTTTATTGTTTCATGCGCACCCATGTCACTCTTCCCTTTCACAAACGTCATTGCTATTCCTTTTACCTTACACTAGGATAAGTATTTGTTATCATACTATACTTAAGAAGCCAAGCACACTTGTAACTTCAATCGTGAGCGGTTCAATCAATCACTTCTGTATGGAAACAACGTACCATATGATTAACCATTGTTTCCCCAAGATCTGTAAACGTTGCTATACCTCGTTTGTGAATCGCCGTTTTAAAACCTTCTGCATCTGCTCCTGAAACTGTTAAAAAGTCACAGATATCCGTCGTTACCCCAACGGTATGAACCTTCTCCACACCCGCCTTCCTGAATGTTTCAGCCAAATCTGTTTGGAAGAATGCATTATAGTTAGTCTTTGCCGAATATATTAGGTTTTCATTATTCTGATTAGCTTCGTACCAATCATAGAGCTCCCCGTACAATTGCTGGCCTTCCGTACCGACAATATTATGAGGTGGCCATAATTCGAAGTGAGGGTCATTTGGCTGATGGGCATCCATCGATACAACAACCATCTTTCCTGCTTCTAGAAATTCGGTTGCCAAATCCTTAATGTAAGGTACAATTTCTTGTGCTGGTTTACCGACAGTTAATGGGCCATCGTCTGCTACAAAGTCATTACTCATATCAACAATTAATAACGCTTCTTTTACCAATTTGAATCCGCTCCTATATGTTATTTTTTAAAACTATATTTTTTCATTTCTTCTATATGCTTCATCTTGTTATCCCAACAAGCCTGACTTAAATCGACTGGATATTCTTCCGGATTTAAGGAACGCTTGTATTCTTCCCATAATAGATTCAATTGTTCCTTGGAGTAAGATTGAATCTATTGGAGTGGTGGGTTTTCATACATAAGTATACCATCCACAAAAATATCCTCATGTAAATCCTTTGCGATGAAATTGGTAACAAAACTTCCAATATACGTATGCACGGGATGGAACATATGAAGTTTAGATTCTTTTTCAGGTTGTTCGTAATTTAAGGCGATATAATCCCCTTCTGATTTATTTGTAAATTTATTAATGATACGGTATACCTTTTTTAGTCCCGGTGTCGTAACCTTTTCAGGACTGGAAGAAAGCTTGATCCGATCGGTCATTTCGCCATTTTCATCTTCCATAGCTACCATCTTATATACGGCTCCCAAGGCTGGTTGGTCGAAAGCAGTAATCACTTTCGTTCCAATACCCCATGCGTCGATTTTCGCTCCTTGTGCGTTTAAATTCATCATGGTATATTCATCTAGATCATTTGAAGCGATGATTTTGGTATCTACAAACCCTGCTTCATCTAATAATTTTCTTGCTTCCTTGGAGAGATAGGCTAAATCTCCACTGTCTAATCGAATCGCTTCAAAATTTATGTTATCGCCAAGCTCTTTCGCAACTTTGATTGCCGTTGGAACACCTGACTTTAACGTATCATAAGTATCCACTAGGAAAACGCAATTCTTGTGGGATTTTGCATATTTGTGGAAAGCAATATATTCATCTTCATATGCCTGAACATACGAATGGGCATGCGTTCCAGATATAGGAATACCGAAGCGCTTGCCTGCTCGAACATTGCTTGTGCTAGAGAAGCCACTGATAAAAGTTGCTCTCGTACCCCATAATGCAGCATCAAATTCATGCGCGCGTCTCGTACCGAATTCCGATGCCGGCTTGTCCCCCGCAACTTGCATAATCCGGGAGGCCTTCGTTGCAATAAGCGTTTGGTAGTTAACGATATTCAACAGAGCCGTTTCAATTAGTTGCGCCTCGATTAACGGGGCTTCGACTTGAAGAATTGGTTCATTATTAAATACAACCTCGCCCTCCTTCATTGCACGGACATTCCCTGTAAAGCGCACCGTTCGTAAATAGTCAATAAAATCTCGCTTGTAGCCTAACTCCTTTAAATAATCCAGATCACTTTCGGAAAAATGAAAGGTCTGTAGATAATCGATGATTCGTTCTAACCCAGCAAATATTGCATATCCATTCCCAAATGGCAACTTCCTGAAATACAAATCAAATACAGCTTTTTTATGATGAATATTATCTTCCCAATAAGCTTTTGCCATATTAATTTGGTATAGGTCCGTATGAAGGGCAAGACTATCATCACTGTAATTGTTCATAATAATTTCCTCCTAAGCTGACTAATGGTGCTTGGACACCCGTACTATAAATAAACTTTACACCTACTCATTTGTTTTTTCACCTTTTTTGCAATATATCTTTTGCAAAGTCAACAAGTTCATGCACTTCTTTTGTCCGTAAGAAATTTATATCCAAGCGAGCAAGATGTGCTCATTTTGCTTAGCGCGTCATCTTTAAGATATATCATAGCATGGCACCCATTTTTATACCCTATCTTTCAAAAAGACGATCTTCCGGAAATCCTGCTTATCTAAAATGATCATATACATTCGATGTAACGACAAAGAAGTCTTTATTTTTTTATCTTAGCTTCAATCTGTGTGAAAAAGAAAAAGCCTGAATAAAGTTCTATTAACTTCATCCCGGCTTTTATCATGTCTAGAACATTCTCTCCATCTCGTTTCATATTCATATCTAACATCCTTTTACTGTTTTATTCCTTATGAAAAGGTATGAATCACTTTCAGTATAACCTATGTTACCATGTTTACAAAGCAGTCTCTTCCAGCTATGATGAATACAGAATTCAGGTAGGGAGGACGTAAGATGAATACAATCATGGATGCCATTGGAATAGAGATAATTGAAGTAACAAAGGAAAAAGTGATAGCGACAATGCCTGTACATGGACCAACACGCCAGCCTTATGGATTGCTGCATGGAGGAGCGTCAGTGGTTCTTGCGGAGACCGTGGCCAGTGTAGGAAGCATGAATCTAGTAGATGCTGAAACGGAAGCAGCAGTGGGGCTTGAGATTAATGCGAACCATATCCGCAGTGTGCGGGATGGTAACGTAACTGCAGTTGGAAAACCGCTCCATATCGGAAGGACAACCCATATATGGGAAGTTAAAATTACGGATGAAGCAACAGGCAAGCTTGTCTGTGTATCCCGTTGTACAATCGCAGTCATTCAGAAATAAGCATTTATAATTATGATGGTGAAGAAAGAATGAGTAGACAGAACAGGAAACTAGGGTTTTTCTTTGTTATTATCGGTGCAACATTTTGGGGAGTCGGTGGTACGGTTTCCCAAAAACTTTTTCAAGATTTCCAAATTGAAGTAGATTGGCTTGTTACCGTCCGATTGCTTGTTTCTGGAATCTTATTATTAACGATTCAATATCTCACAAGGGATAAGAAACAAGTATTCGATGTTTGGAAAAATAAGCGGAATGCGTTCCAGCTTCTTATATTCGGACTTTTTGGTATGCTTGCGGTCCAATATACGTATATGGCTTCGATAAATCACGGAAACGCGGCTGTTGCTACCCTATTACAATATCAAGCGCCAATTATGATTATCGCCTATTTATTGGTACGGAGACAGATGAAGTTAAGAAGAATTGATTTTGTAACTGTCTTCCTTTCTTTGAGCGGCTGTTTCTTTTTACTGACGAATGGATCGTTATCAGGATTATCTGTCCCCGCACCGGCAGTCATCTGGGGAATTCTGTCAGGGGTCGCTTTCGCTTTTTACACATTATATGCTGCTTCCCTCCTCGCCTATTTCGATTCCCTCGTTATTGTCGGCTGGGCGATGGTCATTGGAGGCTTCACGTTAAGCTTTATCCATCCACCATGGCAAATGGATTTCGCGGCGCTCCCACTAGAAGGGTATCTTTATTTATTTTTCGTCGTGATTTTTGGAACGATGATTGCTTTTTGGTTTTTCATCGAGAGTTTACATAGTCTTTCACCAAAGGAAACGAGTTTAATAGGTAGCTTAGAGCCGCTCGCCGCAGTTTTAACGACTGTATTTTGGCTGAAAGAGCCATTCGGATCGTTTCAATGGCTTGGCACAGCTTGTGTGATTGCGATGATTGTCTTTATGGCTTTAGCAGATAGTGAGAAAGCTGAGATTGAATGAGGAAGAGACATTCAGGAGTATGGCCTGGATGTCTTTTTATGCTTTTTTACTTTTGACATTTCCTTTAAAATACTCTATAGTTTCCTTCATTAACTATTACCCTAGGTAACTAATTTTCGCAGGAGGAGGTTAAAACTTGGAAGGATTCTTTCAGTGTTATTTAAGCTTATATCGCCCGCTCATTAGCAAATTGAATGAACTATTAAGCGATCATGGACTTTCCTATTCCTTATGGCAAGTTATCTTTTACTTAAATAATAACGGGCCCTCTACATTAGTTGAGATTGCGAACTACTATAATGTGGAGAAACCAACAATCACAAGGAGAGTTCACCGCTTGGAAGAAATGCAAATTATAAAACCAATTCCGAGTGAAGACAGAAGAGAGAAGATTATTCAATTAACGGATTTGGGTAAAGAGATTTATCGAACATGCAGAATAAAAATAACGGATTTAGAAAATCATGTCATGGAAGGTATCACGAAGGAAGAGCAACTAGCTGCTTATCATATCTTCCCTAAATTACAAGAGAATATTAGAAAGGATAATGAACGTGAGTAAACCGAAACTATGGACAAAGGATTTCATCATTACTGCCATGATTAACTTTTTCCTGACGATGGTCTTTTACTTATTAATTGTCATCATGGCGGTCTACGCTTCTAACGAATATCAAGCTTCCACAAGCCTTGCTGGGCTCGTAACTGGAATCTTTATTATCGGCACGCTGATCGGAAGACTATTAGCTGGGCGAAATATTGAGTTGATCGGCCGGCGGAAAACATTATTTATTGGCTTAATTCTTTTTACGATTATGAGTATTTTTTATATTTTTAGTGCGAGTATCTATTCGCTATTAATTGTGCGACTGTTGCATGGATTTACACTTGGAATAGCGAGTACAGCAGCTGGAACAATTGTTGCTGACCTGATTCCGGCATCTCGAAAAGCTGAAGGGATCGGCTATTACAGTATGAGTGCAACTTTGGCTGCAGCTATTGGTCCATTCTTTGGGCTTTATCTAAGTCAAAACACGAGCTATTCGATTATTTTTGGTTTCTGTTTACTATTGGGGGTTATTAGTTTAATTACAGCATTTCTAATCAATGTGCCAAAAGTAGACTTTTCAATAGAAGAGTTAGAGGAGAAAGGATTTAAAATCTCTAATTTTATCGAACCAAGGGCGATGTCTATTGCAATTATTGTTCTCGTGCTAGGTCTTTGCTATTCGAGTGTGCTTTCTTATATTAACTTTTATGCCGCAGAAAAAAACCTCGTTGAAGTGGCGAGTTTCTTCTTTCTCGTCTACTCTGTGGCAATCTTACTATCACGCCCTTTCACTGGCCGCTTAATGGATTTGAAAGGAGCAAACTATGTCATGTATCCAGCTTTTGTGATTTTTACAGCTGGAATGCTGCTTCTAAGTACAGCAAGTGGCGGGATGACTCTATTATTGTCTGGATTTCTGATTGGTCTTGGGTTTGGGAATATCCAGTCCTGCTCACAGGCTATCGCAGTTAAGCTGACCCCGCCTCACCGATTAGGACTCGCTACATCAACCTATTTTATTGCGCTTGATGCAGGGCTTGGGTTCGGCCCTTATCTGCTCGGATTCATTATACCTTTAATAGGTTACAGTTCCCTTTACGGTATTTTAGGTTTTGTAGTATTAGCTTCAACCGTGCTTTATTTCTTCTTGTATGGTAGAAAAGAGAAGCAAATGCTAAGAATAACATAACAAAAATCCGAACAATCTAAGGTAGAAGTTCCTCTTAGATTGTTCGGATTTTCCTATCTAACAAACGATTCTTTTATCGCGCATTAACGGTCTGTAATACCTCCACTGAATGAAGTTTCACTTTATAAGTCGTCAAACCCGTTCAAATCACTTACTTTTGTATAGGCACGTGACTTTTGCTCAAAGAAGTCTGTCTTCGTTCCATCAAAGTTATCTACATATGCGCGAATCCATTTCATCGGATTATCGAAGTAACCATCATATATCTCACTTAAGCCCAACATACGTAACATCTTATTCGCTCGATATTTAATATAGCCTTCCATTTCATCTAAATCAATTCCATCAACATGAGCTAATACATATCTGGACCAATTAATCTCTTGTTCCACCGAATGACGGAACGCATCATATACCCACTCATTGAACGCTTCCGTATTATACTCCGGATTCTCAGCTAGTGTTGCGCGGAACAATTCGCCAATATATCTTCCGTGCTCGAGCTCGTCCCGATTAATATAGCTGATCATCGTACTAGTTCCTACCATTTTATTATTTCGTGCTAAGTTATAAAAGAAGGCAAATCCGGAATAGAAAAACATTCCCTCCAGCAGAGAAGTATAGACCATGACTTTTAATATGTTTTCGATTGTCGGATTCTCTGCAAATTCATTATAAACTTTGATAATCCGTTCGTTCCGTTTTAGGAGAACTGGATCTGTCCGGCCTAACTCGAATGACTTATTCTGTTCATCCAACGACACGACAGATGATAAAACATACGAGTAGCTCTCATTATGCACAGCCTCTTGCTGCGAAATTACAGCCATAATGGATTGTACGGATGGATCGGTTGCGTATAAAGATAATAACAAGGCCGTCCGTGTCTGTGGTGCATCTAACGTAGACAGTAATCCGATAATCTTCAAATAGGCATCCTGTTCATCCTTCGTCAACTCGGGAAACTGCCTAATATCGGAAGACATATTGATTTCATCCGCTTGCCAGTAGTTTCCTAGTAACTTTTTGTAAATCTGATACCAATGGGGATATGCAATATCATTCCAATTTAAAATACCACTGGACTTCCCCCCAAAAATCCCTGTTGATTTATTAGGGTTTTTTGGTTCTAACGTTCTAGCTTTTTTTAAAACTACAGTCATATTTGTATTCCCTGCCTCTTTTAATTTTCTATTCTTACTCACTCTATACGCCTACTGTCACCCAGCTCTTCTGCTCTTTTTCTTTTCTTACACTTTCTACAATTCCATCTACCCAATTGGAAACTTTTATCTCCTGGCTTCCCCTTGGGGACTGTTCTATTTTCAAACCTTCCCATGGACTATTGTAAAATCTAGCTAGTTTCATAACTGCAAGACAGAACATCTCTTCCCCGCCAAATTGGGTTTCGCCTGAGCCAAACACGGCAATATTATCCGGCTTATAGCCGACATCTGCTACAAAGTCTTTTACTTCAGCCGGGGTACTACCCAGATCCCAAGTAAACGTCCCTAACATGACTACATCGTAATTACTTAACTCAGGAAAATAGGCACCCATACCAATTTCATATAATTCAGGTTGATAACCGTGATGATTTAATCGATCCTGGATCATCTCCGCTATTTCCTCGGTATTGCCACTAAAACTATGATAAGCAATGAGTATCTTCATTTATTTCACTCCTGTTTATAACGTACGATTAATCCCTTTGTCATCGATTCCTTTGGGCAGAGATATGGGAAAGTAAAAACTTTCCCATATCCATTATTGACACCACTCACATTCTTCAATATCTGTAGAAGAAGAGCGTACATAGTAAGTTGTTTTCAGTCCGCTCTTCCAAGCCTGTAGATGCAAGTCTAGTAAAACAGAAGCCCGGATCGTGTTCGGCACATACATGTTAAATGAAATCCCTTGGTCTACGTGTTTCTGGCGCATTGCATTCTGTTTCACCGACCAGCGCTGGTCAACAATATAAGCGGAACGTCTGTAGATATGGTAATTATTGTGGTCCATATCTGGTGCCGTTACAGGCATTTTAAAGTCTTTCTTCTCTTCATGATAGAAAGGTTTAAACACTGGGTCGATTCCTGCAGTAGAGCCGGCAATAATCGAAGTAGACGCATTCGGTGCAACAGCCATTACATAACCATTGCGGATTCCGGTTTCTTTCACCCGCTCCTTCAATGCCATCCACTCTTCGGAATCATCGTACCCTCTGTTATCAAAGTACTCTCCTGTACTCCATTTACTTCCTTCAAATACTTGATAGCTGCCTTTTTCTTCCGCTAAATCTGCTGATGCAGAAATCGCTAAGTAGGCGATTTTTTCATAAATTGCATCGGTATATTCTACAGCTTGCTCTGATTCCCACTCAATTCCTTCTTTTGCAAGCAGATGGTGGAATCCAAATGTACCTAGACCAATCGCTCTATACTTTTGGTTCGTGAGCGTTGCTTGTAATAATGGCAACGTATTGATATCAATGACATTATCAAGCATGCGAACTTGAATTTTGATGAGGCGTTCCAATACATTATCTGGTACAGCCTTTCCTAAGTTGACGGAGCTCAGGTTACAAACAACAAAATCACCAGGCTTGTATTTTTTCACAACGGCATTTTCTTCCGTGAGATATTGCTGGACAAACTCTGTCGGGGATTGGTTTTGCGTAATCTCCGTACATAAATTCGTGCAATAAATCATCCCAGTATGAGAGTTCGCATTCCGGCGGTTCACTTCATCTCGGTAAAACATGAATGGTGCCCCTGTTTCAAGCTGGGACCGCATGATTCTCTTCATAATTTCAATTGCAGGTACTTTCTTTTTCGAATCTAAATTAGCGTTAATGCATGCTTGATATTTCTTGCGCCATTCTCCATCACCTTTCTTCTCATCGTAGAAATCTTCTAGAGAGAAGCCCATCACCTCACGAACTTCATGAGGGTCAAATAAATACCAGTCTCCTCTGTTCTCCACTTGTTCCATAAATAAGTCTGGCATACTTACCCCTGTGTAGATATCATGGGCTCGTAATCTTTCGTCCCCATTATTTAGCTTCAAATCAAGAAATTCCTCAATATCGCGATGCCATACATCTAAATAAACCGAAATTGCACCTTTTCTAGTACCAAGCTGATCAACACTTACCGCCGTGTTATTTAACTGTTTAATCCATGGTACAACCCCACTAGACATCCCTTTAAATCCTCTAATTGAACTGCCCCTCGCTCGGACTTTACCCATGTAAACCCCAATTCCACCGCCATTTTTCGACAGTTGGGCAACATCGCTATTACTATCATAAATGCCTTCTAAACTATCATTTACCGTATCGATAAAACAACTCGACAATTGCCCGTGACTCTTCCCTGCATTAGCCAATGTTGGTGTCGCAACCGTCATATATAAATTACTCAGCGCCCAGTATGCTTCTAGAACGTGCTTCGTGCGACCCTCAGCTGGTTCTTCTTGCATAAGATGCATCGCAATAACCATCCAGCGCTCTTGTGGCAATTCATAGATATTCTTTTCATGATCCATTGCAAGATAACGAGTTGCCAATGTATAAATGCCAGGGTACGTAAATAATAAATCCCTTTCCTGTTCAAGTGACTCACCAAAATAATCAATTTCCTCTTTCGTGTAGCTTGAAAGAAGATTAGTAGAATAAATTCCTTTATCGGTCAATTGTTTTAATAAATCGTAGAAGGGACCATACGAAAGAGAAGCGTCATAACCCCTATTTTCTGCAGCCTTTTGATAGAGTTCATGCAAATAAATTCGTGTAGCAAAATAAGTCCAGTCTGGTGATACTTCGTCTATATTTTCAAGGGCATGGTTAATTAGAGCATCATAAAATTCATCCCTCATTTGGTCAGAATTCCAGAGTCCTTCCACTTTTTCTTTATATTTTTCGGTTTGAATATTTAATCCCTTGGCCCATTCATCAATTAATTCAATCCCTTTAGAACTTTTAGTTTGACTCATTGTTTGCATTTTATTTCCTCCCTTTATGTAAACACATTAAAAAAACCGTTCATTTTCGGGATGAACGGCAGGAAAAAACGACAAAATGCATAAAAAAATACACACTTCTTATCGTTTTACCTTTCTTACACCCCGAAGAAACAAAACTTGCAAGTTATGGCAGGTCTCCTGGCTTGTGCTTCTTCCTACTATAGCCCTTCCCATATCGTCACCTAACAGCAAGCGATATAGTGGTTTACTAATTCGTCCACACGTACAGTTGCGGGGGCAGCTCCAGCTTTTAACTGGATTCCCTTTTAAACAGTTATCTTGTCACCATTACTTATATACTACATTTAGTATTAAATTGCCTTGTCAAGCACTATATATTGAATTCTATCATAGAGTATACCCGTTTTCAACAATTAATAACTTACGAAAAGGTTCCGTTAGCTGAAGGAAAATTTACTCAAATGTTACAGACCGTTAATACGTGCTAAATTTAAATATTAAATTTCTTTATGCGATATTGAAGGCTCTGTCTGCTTATACCTAGAATCTTTGCAGCTTGTGTTATATTATAGTTATTTTCTAAAAGTGTTCGTTTAATATATTCCTTTTCCAACTGTTCCATTCTAACTCGCAGCTTTCTCGAATGAAAATCGTTTATAGGGGGACTATCCTTGCTGTTTCTATCATTGTCTCTCTTATATTTATTATGGTTTCGAAAACGAGTGGGTAAATGATGAACTTGAATTTCCTTTTCTTCAACTACTAGATTCATCGCACCTTCAATAGTATGCTCTAACTCCCTTACATTCCCTGGCCAGTCGTGTTCATAGAGTAATTCTTTTGCTTCCTCACTAACATTCTTTATATTCATTTGAAAAAGTGTATTGTATTTATGAATGAATTCCGTCGTTAAAGGCATAATATCTATTTTTCTTTCACGCAAAGGGGGGATGAATAAAGTTACGACACTCAAACGATAAAATAAATCTTTTCTTATTCGATTTTCCATAATCATATCGGCAGGGTCTTCATTAATCGTTGCGATAATACGAACGTCCACCTTTTTATCCTTTGTATCCCCTATTCTTCTTACTGTTCTTTCTTGCAGCACTCTCAAGAGTTTTGCTTGAAGGGAAGCGTCTAAAGAATTAATCTCGTCAAGTAACAAAGTTCCACCATTTGCTTGTTCAAATAGACCGGGTGAATCTATCGCATCCGTGAAGGCCCCTTTCTTTGTACCAAATAACAAACTCTCCATTAAACTTTCAGGTATTGCTGCACAATTCTGGGCGACAAAAGGAGCAGATGATCTTGCACTACCATTATGGATACTTTGCGCAAATAATTCCTTACCAGTTCCTGTTTCGCCAACAATAAGAACAGATGAAGTTGTTCGAGTTGCTAGTTTTGCATCTTCAATTACCGTAGCAAATTCTTCACTATCTCCAATAATTTGATCAAATGTAAATTTGGTGTTTTTCCTCTGTAACACATTTTCCTTAATAACTTGTTCTAATTGAGTGATATCTTTTGCTATCTCGACTGCCTCAGTAATCTTTCCATCTTTTATAATTGGAAAAGTATCATTAATCGTCGTGATTTCTTTTCCAATATTATTAAAGTAAGTTTGTTTAATCCCCCTAGTTTCTTTCCCGGTTGTTAATGTATGGACAAGTGTACTATGCTGATTTTCCTTAAATGAAAAAACTTCTAATACATCCTTATCCAATACGTCAGCTGCTTCCATTGATTCAATTTCCATCATTTTTTTGTTATAAATAATTGTTTTCCCTTGATTATTAATTACGTGGATACCAACATTCACTTCATCCAGCAACTGTTCATATAGTTTATTTCTATGCTTTAGTGCTTGCAGATCCATTACATCATTTCCCATGAAAGTGTTCCCTCCCTATTATCAGCTTAATGGAAATATACCGTAATAGCAAAATTTTTTTGCACGGTTATGCGCTTTTTAAAAATAACGCAATTTTATTTTGCATCTCTTTTTATTAAAGCCTTGATAAGTCAACACTTAAATAGTTGGCATGATTTTTGCTAGTTATACAAGTAAGCGAAATTTTATAAGGAGAGTGGATTCTATGTTAACACCGTATAAGCACGAACCATTTACAGACTTCTCAATAGAGAGCAATCGCAAAAGATTGGAATCTGAGTTAGAAAAAATTGAAAGAAAACTCGGGGGAACTTATGACCTCTTAATAGATGGAGAAAAAGTACTTACTGAAGAAAAGATCACTTCTATTAATCCGGGGAAAAAAGAAGAAATAGTTGGATACGTTGCCAAGGCGAATCAGGAACATGCTGAAAAAGCTGTGCAAGCAGCGAATCAAGCTTTCCAAACTTGGAGATATACGAATGCAATTGACCGGGCGAATATTTTAATACGGGCTGCAGCAATTATCCGTCGCAGAAAGAGTGAATTTACAGCTTTACTGATTAAAGAGGCTGGAAAACCATGGAACGAAGCCGATGCTGATATTGCAGAGGGTATTGACTTTATGGAATATTATGCACGACAAATGATTGAATTAGATAAAGGAAAAGAAATAAATAGTAGACCAGGGGAATACAATCGGTACCTCTATACCCCTTCAGGCGTTGCAGTGACCATTCCGCCATGGAACTTTGCTTTTGCCATTATGGTAGGTACAACGGTAGCACCACTTGTTACAGGCAATACAGTCATACTTAAACCTGCAAGTGCAACCCCTGTAATTGCTGCAGAATTTGTAGATGTTTTATTGGAAGCAGGCATACCAGATGGCGTCATCAACTTCCTACCAGGCAGTGGTTCAGAAGTTGGAGATTATCTTGTGGATCATCCAAAAATAGCGCTAATAACCTTTACAGGCTCACGTGAAGTTGGAACTCGCTTATATGAACGTGCCGCAGCGGTTAATGAGAACCAATTTCACTTAAAACGTACAATTGTAGAGATGGGTGGAAAAGATACAGTTGTAGTCGATAATGAAGCAGACATTGATATTGCTGTCGACGCCATTGTAACTTCTGCATTTGGATTTTCAGGGCAAAAGTGCTCTGCTGGATCTCGCGCAGTCGTTCATGAAGATGTCTATGATGAAGTACTAGAAAGGGTAGTAAAACGCACGAAAGAGCTAACTGTTGGTGAAACTACCACACCCGACGTTAATATGGGACCTGTTATCGATCAAGCTGCCTTCAACAAGATTATGAATTATATCGAAATCGGTAAAGCAGAAGGCAAACTAATGACTGGTGGCGAGGGGGACGACTCCAAAGGTTATTTTATTCAGCCAACCATTTTTGCTAATTTAGATGTAGAAGCACGTATCATGCAGGAGGAAATCTTTGGCCCTGTTGTTGCATTTGCAAAGGCAAAAGACTTTGATCATGCACTGGAAATTGCCAATAACTCTGAATATGGATTAACAGGAGCGGTAATTACAAATAATCGTGAAAAAATAAATAAAGCTTCTAGAGAATTTCATGTCGGTAATTTATACTTCAACCGTAATTGTACGGGGGCAATTGTTGGTTACCACCCGTTTGGCGGATTTAAAATGTCTGGTACGGATTCAAAAGCGGGAGGTCCAGATTATTTGGCACTCCATATGTTAGCGAAAACAATTTCTGAATCATACTAATATAGAACAGTGCAAGGAGCATCATAGCTCCTTGCACTACTCTAAAGGAGGAGTACGGATGACTTTAACGCAAACAACCGAAGAAATTATTGAATTAACCGAGCATTATGGTGCACATAACTATCATCCACTACCGATTGTAATTTCGGAAGCAGAAGGGGTCTGGGTAAAGGACCCGGAAGGCAATAAATACATGGACATGCTTAGTGCTTATTCAGCAGTCAACCAAGGACATCGGCACCCCAAAATTATTAAAGCACTTAAAGAGCAAGCCGATAAAGTAACTTTGACATCCCGCGCTTTTCATAATGATTTGCTAGGTCCCTTGACAAAACGAATTTCAAAATTAACTGGTAAAGATAAAGTATTACCAATGAATACAGGAGTAGAAGCAGTAGAAACTGCGATAAAAGCTGCTCGCCGATGGGCTTATGAAATAAAAGGAGTAGAGGATAATCAGGCAGAGATCATTGCTGCAAAAGGGAACTTTCACGGACGAACAATAAATGCAGTTTCTTTATCTAATGATCCTACTGCAAGAAAGAATTACGGCCCATTTATCCCCAATATTAAGCGAGTAG
This sequence comes from Oceanobacillus sp. AG, assembly GCF_009746545.1. NCBI lineage: Bacteria > Bacillati > Bacillota > Bacilli > Caryophanales > Bacillaceae > Oceanobacillus > Oceanobacillus sp. AG. The sequence goes on along the minus strand of NZ_WOWT01000031.1, from coordinate 13,050 downwards.
ACTTCGGTGACATAGATGCTGTCAAGCGTTCGATTACAGAAAATACTGCCGCTATTATTGTAGAGCCTATTCAAGGGGAAGCCGGAATCATCATTCCCCCCGAAGGCTATCTCAAAGGAATTCGTGAAATATGTACGGAGAATAATGTGTTATTCATTGCCGATGAGGTGCAAACAGGCTTGGCACGCACTGGAAAAATGTTTGCATGTGACTGGGAAGATGTTGTACCAGATATCTATGTATTGGGTAAGGCCCTTGGGGGTGGAGTATTTCCAGTATCCGCTATCGCTGCGGATAAAGAAATAATGGATGTCTTTACACCTGGATCACACGGTTCGACTTTCGGTGGAAATCCACTAGCATGTGCAGTTTCTTTAGCTGCCCTTGATGTAATAGAAGAAGAGGATCTTGTGACAAGATCACTGGAGCTTGGTCAATACTTCGAAAAAGAATTGCGTAAAATAAACATCCCCGAACTGAAAGCAATTCGAGCTCGCGGACTATTCATCGGTCTAGAGTTCAATCATCCGGTTCGCGGTTATTGTGAGAAACTAAAAGAAGAAGGCGTCTTATGTAAAGAAACGCACGAAAACACAATCCGACTTGCACCACCATTAACGATAACAAAAGCAGAACTTGACTGGGCTATTGAAAAAATTAATAACGTATTATCATCATAAAAATAGATAATCTATCATCCTATTTGTACAATCGCTGTATCTTTATCAGGCTTGAACGGTGATTGTATTTTTTTATCTTATCCATTTAACTGCTATAAAGCTTTATTTTATAATCTTCTCTGCTGCTAATAACAATCTAAAGTGGTATATTATAGGGTATTAAAGTTAGAAGAATCAGTAATATTTTTCTGTTTGTTATGGAAGGAGCGATAAAATGGAAATTAGAAATCTAAAGACATTTCAAGTTGTAGCGGAAAAATTAAACTTAACGGAAGCTGCAAAGGAATTGAAATACACCCAACCTACTGTAACTTTACATATCCAAGCTTTAGAAGAAAGATTAAACCATAAACTTTTCACCCGAATTGGTAAAGAGACCTTTTTAACGGCCGCTGGTAAGAAGTTTAAGGTACATGTAGATCATTTACTTGCATATATAGAAGACATCGAAAGAGACATGCAGAAACTGCACCGCCCTGATGGAACTCTTACGATTGCAGCATCTGAATACTATTGTACGCGCTATCTTGCATTAATAATAAAGGCTTACTCCGAGATGTATCCAAATGTTCGTTTAAACCTTCTCCCACTAAATAGTCACCACGCTCTTGCATGCGCTAGAAACCATGTTGCTGATATCGCCATAGTGGCAGGTAACGATGGAGGAGCTGATTTAAATAAGATTATTTTAGATGAAGAGCATGTGGTATTAGTCGCTTCCTCTGAGATTAGTCAGGGAAAAAATGTAGATGAAATTTTTTCTGATTACCCATTTATTTCTTATGATGACGATTGTAGTTTTAGTGAAATTGCTAGTAATTACTTTAAAGAAACGGGTCTCAAACCAGAATCAACCATTATTTGTGGAGGTAGTGATGAAACAATAAAGCGAATTGTTTTAAATGGGACAGGCTCCGCTGTATTAGGAGAGAATATAGTCAAAGAAGAATTAGAGGATGGTTCTCTTATCGTTTTAGAAAGGATTGCTGATCTTGTCACCACTTCATCTATTTATTTAAAGGTTCGTTCGGAAGAGCCAAATATTCAAACATTTAATGAGCTATTACAAAGCGCTTGGCCACTAGCTACTCATCATTAGAATTTAACTAAGCCAGTTATATCTAAACTAATGCAAAAAAACATCAATTAACCCACATCAAATGAATATGTGGGTTAATTAATCCTTACAAATTAAAAATATAACATGCTAGTATACTTCAATTTTTTAGCAAAATATTATACATACACTCCATTTACAATCTGAGCCTTTTTATAGTTCCCTTCAAAGAAGTTTTTTACATTTGTTGCACTTTCAATTGAAGCCTCCCGAATCGCTTCTTGGGAATAAAATGCAATGTGGGGAGTAAGAATTATATTTTCATACTCCATAAACGCATGGGTGTGCAAATCAGGGTTTTCTTCAGTTAATACATCTGCAGCATAATATTGCATTTTCCCAGAATCAATGGCACGTACAATTGCAGACTCATCAATCAATTGTCCCCTTGCTGAGTTAATAAAGATAACATGGTCTTTCATTTTTGCGATACTTTGATCATTAATGATTTGATATGTATCATTATTTACCGGCAGATGAATACTTAAAATATCTGACTCGGCCAGCACTTCGTCAAAAGAAACTAGATCCACATGATACCTTTCCTTCACTTCACGTTTATCAATAAACGGATCATACGCAATTACTTTTGACCCGAATGGCTTCAATCTTTCGACTACCAACCTGGGAATATTACCAAACCCTAATAGACCTATCGTTTGTTCCTCAAGTCTTCTTGTATTTGGAAATGTGTCAAACTTCCATACTTTTTCTTTTTTAACTTGATGATGAAATGAACTAATTCTACGATTAAGCATCAATATCATAGCCATCGTATAATCAGCAACCTCTTTAATGCAGTATTTTGAAACATGGGATACGGCAATGTTTTTAGATTTTGCATAGTCTATATCTGCATAATTGAATCCTATCGTACCGAATGCAATAAGCTTTAGATTAGGTAATGCATCTATTACCCGCTTTGTAAATGGTTCATATTCACAAATGACAGCATCTGCATCTTTGCAGTTTTTAATCAAATCATCTTCCGTATAAGATGGAATTTCTTTAATTTCAATCTGGTCACCAAAGATTTCTTTCTCAATTCCGAGTGCACCCGGAAAGTCAAAGGTACGTACTACTTTAAACATAAAATTGCCTCCGTTATAGACTTAATTTTTAAAGTCTAGTAAATAATATGTGCAATGATCGCAATAATCGGCATGGAAATGATTGTTCTTTGAATAAAGATAATTAATAAATCCCAGAAATTCGCCGGCATTTTTGAAATGATTATTAAAGTTGCCATTTCTGTTAAATAAATAATTTGAACTAATGATAAAGCTCCAATAAAGAATCGTGTTATTTCAGTTTCTATTCCTGAAGCTAACACTGCAGGAATAAACATATCAATAAATCCAGTGATCGTAGCAGGCGCCGCAGCTTGCGCCTCAGGGATTCGAAGGAACTCTAGCACATAAACCATTGGCTGGGAAATAATAGTGAAGAAGGATGTATATTCTGCAATAATCAATGCAATCGTTCCAATTGCCATCACTTGAGGTATCAAGACAAATGAAATATCTACAAAAACTTCATATCCCTGCTTCAATTGTGTCTTTAATGAACCAGACTTTTCCGCACGTTTTACAGCTTGTTCCAACGCCCAAGCAATTTTGCTTTTGTTTTTAGGTACTACTTCTGTATAATGATTCTCAACATGAAACGCATCAGGGATTCTGGATACCGGTGGAATTCTAGGGATGATCATTGCACAAATAATCCCTGCAATAACTATCGTTAAATAAAATATCGGAAATATGTGGTCTACTTCCAGCATTCTTGCAATAACAAGACAAAATGGTAAGGATACCGTTGAAAAGTTTGTAGCAATGGCTACTGCTTCTCTCCCAGTATAAAATCCTGTATTATATTGCTCCCGTGTTAGTACCACGCCAACGTTAACATTTCCGATCCACGACGCTAATAAATCAATAGCCGATCTTCCAGGCAGGGTAAACAACGGTCTAATAACACTTCGTAAAAGTGTTCCTGTGAATTCCATGATCCCAAAATTAATCAGGTAAGGCATCAAGAATGAAGCTACTAAAAACCACATAATCAACGTGGTCAATAATCCCATCATTGTACCACCTGTACTATCAGAATACACCACACGAAGTCCAACTTGATAGTGTGTCATAATGACAGCCGCCATTCCAATGACTCTTATGACGAGCCAAAAGAACGATGTATTGAACATTGAAGATAACATTCTAGATGATGTAATAAACTTAGGCTTAAAGAAATAAGCTATGACTGACAGAACAGTTGAAAGGATAATTACTAATGTTATTACGAATGGAAGGAAACTTGAAAATAAATCAATAAAAAATTCAGTGATTACTCCAAGCGGAATATTAAAATTATTATCTGCATCTCTTACTGGCATTAAAAAAATAATGACACCGAATAATGAAGGAATGATAAACTTTAACAAACCAGATACTGAGACTGAGTATTCTTCAACTTCCTTCTTTTGCGCTCTCATAACAATCACTCTCCAATCTTAGATCACTCTAGACCATAAACCATACTTATATTCTGAATATCTATTTTCCAATTCTTAATAGGTCTTTCACCTCAAGATACCGCTTACATTTAAACGTACATCTAAACAATAAATCCTAATCACAGATTAGAACATCATGACTCATATGATATTGCGGGGTAAGCACAAAAAGCTATTTTCCTAAGCTACTCAGTTATCTGCTCCCTTTAAATCCTGCTCATATTCAGCTACCGCTTCACCCAATATAGCAATTCCTTGATCTAAATGTTTTCTATCAATGGTTAGAGGTGGCATCATACGAATTACTTCCCCCTGATTACCACTCAAGTAAAGAATAACTCCCTTTTCAAGGCATTTTTCAAGTATGTTCATTAATCCTTCCCCATTCGGCTCGCCTGTGTCTGGGTGAACAATTTCAATTCCTATCATTAGTCCAATTCCTCTTACGCTACCAATGGCTGGATGGTTTTCTTTGAGGTTCTCTAATTTTTCCAACGCATACTCACCTAGGATTCTAGTATTTTCAATTAAATTTTCCTCTTTAAAAACATCAATCGTTGCACATGCCGCTGCACAAGCTACTGGATTCCCTCCAAATGTTGTACTATGACTCCCAACTTCCCATTGTTCCATTAATTCCCTTGAAGCCACCGTTGCACTTAATGGAAGTCCACTAGCAATTCCCTTTGCGATTGCCATGATATCTGGAGTAACACCGAATCTATTAGCTGCAAACCAGTCACCAGTTCTTCCAAACCCTGTTTGGATCTCATCAAAGATTAGTAAAATATTATACCTGTCACAAATCTCTCTAATCTTTTGCAACCAAGCTTTCGGAGGCACAACATATCCTCCTTCACCCAAGACAGGTTCTAAAATAACTGCTGCAACTTCACCAGGGTCAACTTGATGATTAAATAGTAATTCAAAGTCCTTTTCTACATGATCAGACCAGTAAAGCTCCGGATCTTCTCCTCGAGGTGTTTCCGACACCTTTGCGTAAGGGAGCTGATAGGTCATATTCCCTCCAACTGGAAGATGCTTTCTATATTTGCTTTTAGAAGAGGTTAGACTCAATGCGCCCATCGTTCTTCCATGGAATCCTCCAAGAAACGAGACAACATAGGGCCTTTTCGTTACATGTCTTGCTAGCTTAAGTGCCCCTTCTATCGCTTCCGTGCCACTATTTCCGAAAAAGAAACAATCCAACGGTTTCGGTAAAATAGTTCTAAGCTTTTTAGCTAAGTTCAGGATAGACTCGTAATTGATAATACCAATTGGCCCATGTACTAGATGATCTACCTGATCTTTGATCGCAGCAACAACTTTTGGGTGTCTGTGACCTGTATTTTCTGTAGCAATACCAGCTGTTAAATCTAAATATTTGCTATCATCGATTCCAATATAATGCAAACCTTCAGACCTTTTAACAGGCAAATTTGGAAAGTCTTTGGCCATAGTAGGTGCTAGTAGACCTTCTTCATTTACTTTTTTCCAATCCATCATTTGAAGACATCTCCTATTTAATAAATTTTGAAATATTAAACATGATTCTTCCACAATGTTAAAAATCCGTCAAACACCATCCATAAGAAAATTTAATACTGATTAAATCCTTAATTTTTAATAAATTAACCTCAACAAATTTATAAAAATGCAAAAGGGATTTTAAAAAACTATCTTACCTATTATCTAAATGCTATTATCGCAATACTCCTAAATATCTATGAGATATTAATAGAGTAAAGTAATGTATATTTATTAACTTTCATTGTTAGATTGATTCATATCGCTTAAACAACTAAGATATTCTTAAGCTTTATTATGGGAGGTATTTTTATGGGTAAAAATATATCAATTTTAGGAGTTTCAATGGATCTGGGACAATCAAGAAGAGGGGTCAACATGGGACCTGATGCAATTCGTTATGCCGGTATTGTGGAACGACTGGAGAATATCGGTCATATGGTGGTCGACAATGGAAATATTACGGTTTGCAACAACGATATGAACAATTCAGCCTCAACGAACTTAAAAAACTTGGATGCAGTTCTTAAAACAAATACAGATTTACAGGAGGAAGTAGATAATATAATAAAAAACGAAGCATTTCCTTTAATTTTAGGAGGAGATCATAGTATAGCGATCGGAACATTAGCGGGATTAGCACAGAATTATTCTAATTTGGGTGTTATTTGGTTCGATGCCCATGGAGATTTGAATCTTCCAGAAACATCTCCCTCTGGCAATATTCATGGGATGCCGCTTGCAGTTAGCTTAGGATATGGTCACCCTTCCCTTGTCAATATCGGGAGTAAGGCTCCAAAGGTAAAACCTGAGAATGTAGTGATGATTGGAATACGCGATTTAGATGAGGGAGAAAAAGAGTTGATTAATCAAATTGGCCTGAAGGTATACACGATGCATGAAGTTGATAAACTTGGAATGAATCAAGTGATACTCGAAACAATGGACTATCTTAAAAATACAGATGGAATCCATTTATCTTTAGATTTAGACGGTTTAGATCCGCTTGATTGTCCCGGTGTAGGCACTCCAGTAAACGGTGGAATCAGTTATCGTGAAAGTCATCTTGCAATGGAAATGTTAGCAGATACAAATTTAATTACTTCCGCTGAATTTGTTGAGGTAAATCCTATTCTAGATGAAAGGAATAAAACAGCTGAAGTTGCAGTTGATCTTATAGGTTCTTTACTAGGTGAGAAAATCTTAAAAACATCTCCACCGAAAGCAACAATTTAAATTAAAGTATCTTAGGAACGCAGCTATAAATCTATCTTCATGTATTAAGATATTTAATAGTTGTTCATTTAACTTTTGCAGTCTGAAATAATTGTAGGCTCTTCCCTAGTATAATTAGTGGATGCAACAAGTAATTCCATTATTGTATTGGATGCGCTTCCAATATCTTAATCAAGAGGGAAGAGGCATTTTCATTTTTCATTGTCCATTTGAACAAGTTTTGAATTCGTTCGGGTGATTAGGAGCGCTATAATCACTCGAACGGGCTTAGATTTGAGTTCGTTCAGACAATTAAAGGGGTTCTAATCAATCGAACGAGATACATTTAAGTTCGTTCGGACGATAACATGATAAAATCAAAACCACATGGAATAGGGGGAGAATATTAGATTTTTTCACTTGATTCCATGCGGCTTTTCTATTGTTTTTTCTATAGACTTTTAATCTTAGCTATCATATGCATTTAACGCATTCACACTATGCGCGATCGCCGAGCCCGCCTTTAATGCCGTTGCAACAAAAATCGACTCTGCTAGCTCTTCTTTCGTCACACCCGCTTTCTTGGCTCCCTTTGTATGGATAGCAATGCAATACGGGCAACCTGTCGTATGCGCAACAGCTACTGCGATGAGTTCCTTTTCTTTCACACTTAATATATTATCCTTGAGTGACAACGTATCAAAATCTACAAACGCTTTGAATATATCGTCATTTAGTGCAGAAAACTCTTTTAACCGGTTAAAATAAGATTGTTTATATAATTCTTCATCCTGGGTTTCATCGTAAGCATTCAGTGCATTTACACCATGAGCAATTGCGGATCCTGCTTTTAACGCTGTTGCAACGAGAACTGCTTCAGACAATTCTTCTTTCGTCACACCTTCAGTTTTACCTGCTTTTACATGGACCTCGATGCAATACGGACAACCTGTCGTATGTGCAACAGCAATCGCAATGAGTTCTTTCAACTTTCTAGATAACTTTCCTTCAGCCAATGCTGCCTTATCAAACTGCGCAAACGCTTTAAACGTATCTGGCGCCAGATCACCTAATTCACCAAGACGGTTGAAATATGATTTTTGGTACAATGCTTCCTGATTTGTAGCTACTGTTTCTTGACTCATGATAAGTTCCTCCTTGTTATTTTCATCTATTTAAATAAAATTACTTCTCAAATGAATTAAACTCCTACTTTTCCCAGCTCTTTCGCTTTTAACTCCCGGCGTAAAATTTTTCCGCTGATCGGTGTTTTCGGAAGCTCCTCCATAAATTCAATTTCTTTTGGTGCAGCATGTGCTGCAAGACCTTTACGGACGAATTGGCGCAATTCTTGTAGTAACGCTTCACTCGTCTCATAGCCACTCTTCAACACAATAAACGCCTTCACAATTTCTCCTCTGACCGCATCTGGCTTCCCGATAACACCAACTTCTGCGACTGCAGGATGTTCCATCAGCTTACTTTCCACTTCAAATGGACCGATTCGTTCACCGGAAGAATTAATCATATCGTCACTTCTCCCTTGGAAAAAGATATAACCATTATCATCCATCGTCGCCAAGTCACCTGACACATACCAGTTTTCAAACGGGAAGTACGTCTCATATTTCGCCGGGTCTTTCCAAACTTCGCGCATAATAGCAGGCCAATTTGCTTTCAGCGCTAAATGCCCTACTTCTCCAGGTAAAAGTTCTTTTCCATCCTCATCTAAAATCGCTGCTTCAATCCCTGGAAAAGGCTTGCCCATTGATCCTGGAACGATTCTTTCTGTCGGTAAATTGACAATAAGCTGTGCTCCCGTCTCTGTCATCCACCATGTATCATGGATACGTCTAGATAATGTTTTGATCCCCCAACGAATGACTTCTGGATTTAATGGTTCACCGACACTTAAAATATGACGAATCTTAGATAAATCATAGTTTGTTATCTTCTCATCCCCTTTTGCCATCAACATTCTAAAAGCTGTCGGGGCACTATACCAAACCGTTACACCTGCTTTCTCTAAGACAGAATACCATTCATCCGCATCAAATCTGCCACCATGAATGACAATCGTTGCCCGGTTTAAGAGCGGTGCAAATACCCCGTATACCGTTCCAGTCACCCAACCAGGATGAGCCGTACACCAGTAAACATCATCATCTTTTAAATCCAAAACCCATCTACCCGTGATGTATTGCTGGATCATTGCCCGGTGTGCATGGATAATACCTTTCGGGCGACCAGTCGAGCCACTCGTATAGTGAATATTAAGTCCGTGGTTTAAATCCACCCACTCGATAATGCCTTCTTCTGCTTGTGTCGCTCGTGCTTCAGCATAGAGAGAGATTTCATCACCTTCACATTGCTCGGGCTCTCCAGTAATCCAGACCGTCTGAAGGGAAGGCAACTCTTTCCGTGGAACACGCTTGATCAATTCCGGCGAAGCAATTAAGTAAGTACCTTCACAGTCCGCAATACGCTCTTTCACAGCATCTTCCATAAACGCTTCAAACAGTGGTCCGACAATCGCACCAAGCTTGATTACGGCAAGCATGGCGATATGACAATCAGGATGCTTTTCTAAAAAGACGAAGACGAAATCGCCTTTTTTTACCCCTTTATTTTTTAGAACCGTCGCCCAGAGATCCGATTGCTCTTTTAATTCACGGTAAGTCAATGTATTTTCTTCAGCTTCTCCGAAATAATGAAGTGCGATTTTTTCTCCATAACCATCAGCCACATGGCGATCCACACTCTCATATGCCATATTTACATTTCCAGTATCCGACCAACTAAAATGAGACTCGATTGCCTTCCAAGTGAAATCCTCCCTGACAGGCAGATCAGCTGCTATATTATAATTCCCTTCATATGAATCAATGACTTCTTCTTTCCCCATCGTTCGTTAGCCCCCTTATTCAATATGTAATACATCTAAAATTTCAGCTTTTTTTGCTGCTAAGTTTGAATTACCCCGGTCACGAGGCTTCGCGCCCACAACGGACAGCTCTCTTTCCAATGTCCCTGGCTGACCACCAAGAATCAATATCCGGTCACATAAGTACAATGCTTCATCAATATCATGTGTAACGATAATCATCGTTGTCGAGCGAATCTCTTGAATTTCTAACAATAAATCCTGCAATTGCATTTTGGTGAAAGCATCAAGTGCGCTAAATGGCTCGTCTAATAACAAAACACTAGGCTCTCCAATAAGTGCGCGGGCAATCGCCGTTCGTTGCGCCATTCCACCAGATAAACCTTTTGGAAAATGATTGCCAAATTCGGATAATCCGACTAGATTCAAATATTCCTGCACGTCAACACTTTTCGTATCTTTTACACCAAATAAGATATTTTCTTTCACGGTTAGCCAAGGCATTAATCTCGGTTCTTGGAAAATCATTCCGATTGGTTGCTCACCTAGACTCGCAAGCTCAATATCTCCCTTAAATCCTTCATCCAAACCAGATAACACCCGTAATAATGTACTTTTCCCACAACCACTCGTTCCCAGGATTCCAACCGTCTCGCCTTCCTGAATGGCAAATGATAGATTTTTAAATCCTGCCAGTCCGTTATTGAACGTTCTTGATGCGTTTTCTACTTTCAACATGATGATCCCTCCGTCAGAGCTGGTTTTGTAAGTTATCCTGCCATTTTAATGCACGGGCCTCTAATGTCTTCAATAGGAAATCCGTTGCTTTACCTAGTAGTGCGAATAATATAATGCTTGCAATGATCAGTTCAGGTGAATACGTATTTTGACCGACGACGAGCAAATATCCTAGTCCTTGGCTTGCTCCCATTAACTCGGAAGCAACAACGAACATCCAGCCTAATCCAACCCCGCTCCGTAACCCAACGAGGAAAGATGGGAGGGATGCTGGAAAAATAATGCGACGAACTGTTTGTAATGCTGTGAAATAGTGAATCTTCCCAACCTCAATTAACTTCCGGTCTACACCTTGAATTCCTGAAACGATATTCAAATAAATTGGGAAAAAGACACCAACTGCAATTAACATCACTTTAGAGGCCTCTCCAATTCCCATCCATAGGATAAATAGTGGCACCCACGCGAGCGACGGAATCGAACGAAACGCTTGGATTAATGGATCCATCAATTGTTCAAACCATTTAAAATAACCGACAACAGACCCGATGACAACTGCGGCAACCGTCCCAGCTAGAAAACCAACAGCCACACGATAGAAGGTGATCCCAACATGCCCCCAAAGTGTTCCTTCATTCGCTAGTTCAATGATTTTTTGTACAATTGTCGTTGGAGAGGGAAAGACATAAGCATCGAGCAAGCTGAAACGAACCGCCGCTTCCCAGATGATCAACAGAACAGCTGGGATAATGAGACCAAGCGCGAACCCCCTCACTTTCTTCCATTCTGAGTTGACCTTAATTGCTTTCTTTTCTTTTACTTCAAATATTTCATTTACCTCTGTTTTGACGGACATGCCTATTCCCCCTACTTCATTCGATTACATTTTTTGAATATTGTTCAACGATCAATTCTTCCACAAGTTCCTTAACATCAATATTTTCTTGAATGACACTTTCCGCTTGCAGTACTTCACCTGCTGCGTTAAGTGCTTCAATTTGCTTCTCTCCGGGAATCGGATCTGAAAAGTCATTCCGTTCCAAGCTCTTCTCAGCTATCTCTAAATCCATATCTGCTTCTCGTGCCAATATTTCCGCTGCCTCCTCTGGATTTTCGATTACCCATTCTCTCGCCTTTTCATAGACTTCAATTACTTTTTCTATAACCTCTGGATGCTGTTCTGCAAATTCGGAGCGAACATTTAATGTTCCGTACGTATTTTTATCATGGTCCCGTAAAAATAAATTTGCTCCTGAATCAACTTCAACTTTTGCCATATGTGGATCTAACCCTGCCCATACATCGACTTGATCGGTTAAAAGAGCATTTGCACCATCAGCATGTTGTAAGTTCACAATTTCCAAATCCTGTGAGGAAAGTTCCGCTTCCTGCAACGAACGCAGCAGGAAAATGTACGGGTCTGTCCCTAATGTGGCAGCTACTTTCTTACCTTCCAGTTGTTCTACCGATTTAATGTCAGAATCAGCTGTTGCGACAAGTGCCGTCCATTCCGGCTTCGAATAAATATAAACGGACTCAATTGCCGATCCGTTTGATTTTGCAATTAATGCAGCTGCCCCAGCAGCCGAACCGAAATCTACACTACTCGAATTTAAAAACTCCAGTGCTTTATTACTCCCATGACTGAGCACCCATTCCACTTCTATCCCCTGCTCCTCAAACACTTCCTCCGCCCAACCAAATTCTTTCAATGCTAGACTTGTCGGGGAATAATATGCATAATCTAATACCACTTTATCTAATGTGTCCTTTCCTTCTCCCTGGGCAGAGTCACAAGCCGTTATAATGAGCGAGGCTCCAATCATTCCTGCGATAAAAGCAATCCACTTTCTCATGTCTAGTTCCTCCTAGGCTTATTTTTATATTGAATTTCAATTTAAGTTTGCCAAACTTTATTTTCCTTATAAGTATAGTCGGGTTTAAATGTGAACTTTCCACCTTTTCAAAGATTGCTTCATATAAAAAACCCCCTTCCTTAAGAAGAGGGTTTTAAAATTCCTCCTCTTATCTTTCAGATTCTTAAAAACTGTAGGATTTAGCACCTTTGCAGTTTGGCCAACTGCAGGTTGCCGGGTTTCGTCGGGCCTATTCCCTCCACCACTCTTAATAAGAGAGTATACATATGTAATTGTATTGAACAAATTATTTTAAAATTTTACCGATTGGAAACAATTCTAATCAAAAAGAATAAAATTGTCAACTTCTTTTTTAAAGTTTCAGTGGGACAGAGGGTCAGTGAACTGCGCCCTGTCAAGTGGACAGTGAAAAAATAAAAATCTATGCCGCAGCCTGGTACCTATATTCTAACGGTGCTAGGCTGTTTAATTTCGTTTGGTATCGTTCTTCATTATAAAAT
>NZ_WOWT01000030.1:0-51566 GCF_009746545.1 Oceanobacillus sp. AG | reverse complement strand
AGTTACTTTGTCACAGGGCTTCAACCTTAGGATTTCTCCACCAGTTGCCTGTCAGCTACTGAGCGTCTTGGCACCTACTCAGGTTGGACTTTCACCAACTAGCAATTAACGGCTTGCTGGGCGCGCGTAATTAAAAAATAAAGTTGTTTATTTTTGAAACTGAAAATACACATTCATCATCCGAAAATTGGAAAGTGTAAAAATAAAGGGGTAATCGGAAAATAGAGTGGAAATGTTCCTTTTATAGATTTTGCTTAACTAATGCATTCGGTACTTTAAGTGCATTTTTTCATGAAGAAGTATAAAAAAGTGCAGGAAATAAGATTTCCACACACTTTTTTTACCTTAACCTTATTTATTTAATAAAACCTCTATTTCAGAAATAAGTTCTTGAAGTATTTCAAGCCCTCTTCTTGTGCTATCGATGTTTAGAGAAAGCAATGTGATAATTTTATCTATTCTTTTCTTGTAGCCTTGTGGCTTTGTATCAAACCCGTCAATCATTCGAACTGCTTTTTTCTCATTGATACAATATTCTTCATTCAGAGCAAATAAGACTTGATTTAGACATGAGATGGTTCGATAACAATGACCTGTAACATACGAAATATCATCTTTATCAACATTATCTTTAGCAAACATTAAAGAAAAAGATGCTTCGAACATAAAATAGCCAATTATTGCATCTTTTAAAGGTTTTGGATATGGCATGGTTTTGGATTTTAGTTTGGCAGGTTTTGTCATCCAGTATTTTGCAGATGGAAACTTCACCCATATACATAACATTTAGATAAGCATGTGGATGTCCAGTATGGTAATGAGTTGAAATGTTACCTAACAAGCATTCACCAATGACTTGTTCCACTCTATTGATATCACGAAATATTAAATCAACGTGATAACCTTGAACAATAATCCATCCACCACCATTTATCCAAGCACCCCATTCGCCTAAAGATGTCACTAAATTCTCTCTATGTTCATCATCCAGTTTAGTAGCAACCCTGCTAACATCGTTGACATTAAAACCTGCCGATTCATCATAGTATATTCCAATGTCAATATCAGAAGTGGCGTGATTAGTGCCTCTTGCTCTTGAGCCTCCTAAAACTACCCCTACAATGCCAGGTATCCCGTTCAGTTCCTTAATTATTTCATTTAAAATATTTTGTACAACCATAAAATTTCCAACTCCCATAAATTAAATTTAATATTATCTAAACGTTACTTATCCATTTCTTGAACCTCCATTTCATTCAACCTGGCACTGTCGAATATCTTATATATAATTATAAAATCTAAATTCTCTTTTTCAAAGTAATAAAGGTATAAATTGGCTTGAAGGTTCAGTGTTTTAATTAATAAAAAAGTAATTCCACCATATATTCCGAAGACCCAAAAAACAAATAAAAGAGGATAGCACATAACTAGTATGTGTATCCTTTTTGTCCCAAAATCGCGCCCTTTTGCAGGACTATGAGGGTTACTCAGAAAACAAGTCACATCCATGAATTATTTCATCAGTAGAAGCCAAAGTTGCTTCGTAAATTGTCTTATTATACTTTTTCATATAGGACTGAACAGCCTTATATCCTACTGCATAACCGGCACAGAAAGGAAGCCCAACAGGTTGATACCCTTCTTGTGCCGCAATTTCATCACCAAACATATAACTGCTCACTTCGGCAAACCCTTTTACGTTAAGTGCTTCCCTAATAACATCGGTTGAATACTCTAATTCCTCTTTATCCATGCTAGTAACCCAAGGTCCTAATTGTTCTGTTCCGTATAATTCTTTGGCAAATGACTCGGCTAAACCTTCTATAACAAGATAATCTCCTAATGTTACGTTACCATGGTCCCAATCAAAATAAGAAAAACGAATATTGTGATGAAATTCATGAGCTATAACTGCGGGAAGTTTCGGTAAATTATATTCATTTGGATAGATATTCACAGTAATAAACCCGGGAATACCTCCGAATCCTGTATATCCTTTCTGTAGCTTCAGTTTATCAGGATTTGCAACATACAATCCAAACTTTATTTCATCAGCGTTTACTTTCAAACCCGACTTATTAGCGTTTTCTATACAGTTTTTGATGGTATTATCCGCTACTGTATAAGCGTTATTTTCTTTTAGGATTGATAACCCCTGTTGGATTTGTTTACCGTTGGAAATATCTGCATAACCAAGCATTTTTGTAGCCATTATAACATCATAACCATTTTCTTGTTTTGCTTTTAAAGGAACATTAATTAAATTCCACATTTCCTTAAATGGCTCCATCATTGTATAACGAAAGTAATTTTTTCTTTTTTCCAAATCCGTAATCGCAAGTAATTCTTCGTATTGTTCCACTGTATCGATTACCTTATAAGTCATACCCATTTTAATCACCTTTTTAGCAAATATTTAACATTATAATCTTGAAGCAACTTTATATTTTCCATAAAATTTTCCTTGGAGTCAGTTAGGTCTAAATGAAATAATATATTTTCTAAGTCAGCAATTATTTGTGTTAAGTCATTTTTAAGAAATCCTAATGAAGGTTGTCGGTTTACTAAATCTTTAAGTTTATAACCTGTAATCTTCCCGGCAAGTATTTATGCAATTTTTTCTAACTAATTTGGATAAAACTAACTGGCCGTTAGCATTCTTTGCTTTTAATTAATCCAAATTAGAATAGTATCGTATGTAAGTCCAGTTCTTTTGCAAACGTCGCCCGTTGTAAAACAGTGTAATTCACCTCCATATTTCAAGACTAAGGTATTACGCTACGTTAAAGTCAAGTAAAATTATAAGCATCGACTGCAACTACAAATAAAACTTCCGCTAAATAAACCTTAATTCCATATGATAATCTGGATACAAAAAAACCCCTACCAAAAATAAATTGGTAGGGAACTATATCATTCAACTTATTTTGTCCATTTTAGCTTAAAACAAATGCTGTTAAACAGGCATTCTCTCTTCAAATTAAGTTAGCTCTTTACTCCCTTAAAGTAAGGGTGAAACATTTATAACTGGCTCTTCTTTCATTATATATTTTCTATTAGGAAAATCTCGATTTTACTTTCTTATTAGCTGTTCTATTAACAAAAGTAAATAATACTAATGCAATAAGAACTAATACACTACTTCCTATTCCCACATAATTTACTGAACTTATACTTATAACCCCTCCCCCTATAAACGCTCCTAATCCAATTCCAATATAAAGAGCCGAGGCACTGAATGATAAAACCATTTGAGCCTGCTTAGGATTCAAAGATATGAGAAATGAATTAAGAGCAGGGTTCATACCAAAACCAGGGATTCCCCACAATATCGCCACAATTGAAACCATTATAATTGCGAATGTAGATGGATTTAGCAGTGATAAAAATGAGAATGCTGCTAATAATATAGCAAACCCTCCCAGCGACAGTTTTAATGTTTTTGGAGCGTCAATCTTATCTGTGAAGTAACCTCCAACTAAATTCCCAAAAAGTGCACCTATTCCAAACAACATAAGAAAAATACTAATGTTCTCTACGTTCGTGATACCTGTAATGATAGGAGCTATATACGTATATGTCATGAAACCGCCAGTGGTACCAATAATGTTTACACATAACGTTAATAGAATAATTTTATTGAAACCTTTTAATCTTTCCCTAATCGTTAGTTCTGCTTCTCTTTCAATTTTAGGCAAGAATATCAGAACTCCTATGACAGTAATGAAAGAAACTACAGCAACAAAAACAAAAGAATAACGCCAAGTAAAAACATTTCCAAGCCATGTTCCAATCGGTGCTCCTAAAACTAATCCCATGGTTATTCCTGCTAATATAAATGACAATGCTTCAACATGTTGACATAAGAAAACAAGAAAAAACCTTATAAAATAAACATTCTAAGGCAGGATTCAAGTGAGAATTGTACAAAATATTAATTTAATAAAGGACGTCATTAAAATGTATATTTAATATTAGACAAAGAAACACGTAACAATTACATTAAAGTTACTTTTATGTTCGCACATGGCAGTGGATTAAGCAAAGGCTCATTAAAGGCCGCCCAAGGCAGCGGTGTGCGAAGCGGAAACCGCTGTTTTGGGCGAAGCCTGCGTGGCTTTAGCCACGCTTTAACCCCCCATATCTAAACAGGGGGGTAGAAAAACATTAAAAAACAGAAAAAAAGAGCTTAAAATCCAATAGGAACAACGGTTTGGAGCAAATTATGAAAATGTCAACTTTCCCCCGTTAGTTGACATCCTTTTGATTTAGGTATTTTCACCTAAATTTTAGCAATTTAGAACAATTTGTAAATATAACTATGATCCTTAATCCGTGACAAAATTCAGCTAAAATGCATCCAAAAGCTGGTGAAATCAGGTATAATACCCAAAAAAGGTGAATTTAGTAAGTTCACCAAACGGGTGATATTCTATGAAAAAGTTTATTATTGAACCTACTAATGAACGAATTACAGCGCATTCCGGTTTAGCCATTGTCGGTGATCTTTTATATCACACCAATCTTTCGCAGCGATTCAATAAAACGAAACTGGCTACAATGGAAAACCCTTCAATTTCTAACGGAGATGTCGCTTCTTCCTATATCGGCTTACTCTGCTAGGGCAAAAGTGATTTTGATGACATCGAAGATTTCCGGGAAGATGAATTTTTCCGTTACGCCCTGAATATCGACAACGTCCCTTCAAGCCCCACTCTTCGCCAACGGCTGGACCAGGCTGCCTTGTCGGACGATTGGAAAGAGATCTTGTTGGAAGAGTCAGCAGACCTTATCCAGCATTTAAATACATCCATTTCGCCTGTCTATGCGAACGATACGCCATATGTTCCTTTAGATGTGGATGTCTCTCCCTTTGGACAACTCCAACACCAAGAAAGAAGGGGTGGAAAGAACGTATAAGGGCTGTGACGGCTATGCCCCCATGCTTGCCTATCTGGGACAAGAAGGGTATTGTGTCAATGCAGAGTTGCGTGAAGGCAGTGTTCATTCACAAAATGGCACCCCGGAATTTCTTCAAAAGACGATTGAACTTGCAAGACAAATGACGGATCAACCGCTGCTTGTCCGGATGGATTCGGGGTGTGACAGTGCTGACAATATGAAAGTTTGCTTCCAGAACGAAGTAGACTTTATCATCAAGCGAAACCCGCGAAAAGAAACAGCAGAAGACTGGCTGGCCATCGCCCAGGCCGAGGGAACCTGCCGTGAAGTGCGCCCGGGAAAAAAAGTATATACGGGCTACTCTCTTTCCACCATTAAAGGTACAGGCGTCCCTATCCATATCGTCTTTAAGGTGATAGAGAGAACGATAGATGCAAACGGGCAAATCCTGCTTGTTCCAGAGATTGAATTTGATACCTACTATACTTCGTTGCTTGAACCGTCTTCCACGATAGTAGAACTGTACAAAGATCACGGAACAAGCGAACAATTTCACAGTGAACTAAAAACCGAACTGGACTTGGAACGCCTTCCTTCAGGCAAATTTCCGACGAATGATCTTGTTCTTCACTTTGGCCTATTTGCCTACAATCTATTAAGGATCATTGGGCAGGAAAGCCTGAAAGCCGATGATGCTCCCTTAAGAAAAAATGTAAAAAGGCGCCGTATCCGGACAGTAATCCAAAATATCATTACCTTGGCATCGAAACTGGTTTATCATGGAAGACAGTGGAAATTAAAGGTCCATAAGCATAATCGCTGGATGCCGGTATTCGAAAGGCTTTATTACGCTTTTTACTAAGTTGGCTATACTGTTAAATCAAATCCAGCCCCTTACCCAACCTTTGGAAAAAAACGGAAATCCTAAGGCTTATTTCACTATGCCCTCAAAAGCGCTTAAAAAGCGGAAAACAAATAAAGCATCCTGTTTTTTTGTTTTTCTGATTCATCAGGTGGAAGAAATTGGAAAAATTTAGGGCAGCACCTTATTTCTAAAGGTTTTAACAACCGATATCACGGATTCAGGTTGTCAATAAAAATATATTATTATTCTTTATATCGAAAAAATAGGTATCGAAAAAATATACTGTATAACTATATATAACTCAAACTTCACAGTTTGAAATAGGCAAATATGCCTTGAGATACCTGGGTAAACTGGCGATCCATTGTTGGAGTTGACTTTTAATCAGTTGTGTAAGTTTCTTGCTAGACTTAGTTGCTACTTCATTGATCAATTCGATGAGTTGCTGCAAGGCTACCACCCAGTCCAAGGTGCTGACCTCACCACAAAGCAAATAAAATAAACCGCCAAGTGTGCGCTGATCGGTGCTTTACCGATGCTGCCACGCAAGCAGAATGTACCTAGAAGATACAATTGTCGTATGACAAACAAGCAAGTCATACGAGAGTCCTTGAAACTCCTTTTGCAAACGCAATAAGGATTTCGCGCACTTAAAGAAAACCTCTATGTCCCAACACATGGAGTAAATCTGTATGACTTCCTCAACGGTTAAACTCAGGTCTGTTTAGAGAATGGCCAGCCATTCATTCTTCTTCGTGCGATGCCGAATAAACACCACAAGGACGGGGGATACATGGAATTAATTCCGTCCGGATCGAACGCAGGATGTTGGCGTTCTTCCCTTCCACTCGCGGAGCCGCCAGATACAAATCTTTTAGGGATAGCCGATTTCCGTTCACTAGGTACTGCTTGTTGTCATTTTTAATCATACCAATGACATGCAGTCAGTCCATCGGAATAAAGAAATGAACGTCCGACCATCCCATCGTCAGCATGCCGAAGCTTTTATAGTAGGCGCCGGTCGCATGATCCTTGAACCTTGCGAGCAACTCCATTGTTTTGCTGCAGTTACGATCAAACATCGAATCGTCAAAGATGAATATGGTCAAGCGGTTATCGGAAGTCAGTCTCTCGACTTTCTGAATCGTCGCAGCGCTTAGTGATAAAAGGAACTGCTGCCACGCGAACTTCATGTAGTTCAAAAATCGATAAATGGGGTCTTTGCCGGAAAATAATTTGGCTTGGGCACTTTCGAGCAGGCGAAACCAATTTTACTGATGAAATAAAAGAACAAAAACAAGCTGAAACAGATATGCAGCTGTATAGCCAAATTTCTTGTCAATCTTCGCATCTATTAAATGCTTAAGTACGCTTAGTTCTTTGAAAGCCGCTTTAATTTCCTTTGGCAGTTGATTGCAGGGATCTTTTTGTTTTATCATATAGGGGACACCTTTGTGTGGTAGTGGGTTGCTCGACACAATCACCACCCAACGGTTGTTTGAATTTAATTGGCCGCCAAATGGCAGGAAAAACTCATCCGGCATGATTAGTTGATTAGCATTATGTTCGTACAAGGTTATCCCTCCAAGTGCAAGGCCTTTTAATAGATTTCCGATCATATCCTTGTATATAATTTCGACAAAAAAGGAAGAAAATCTTGTTAAAACAACATTTTTTAGTTATTCAATAGACCCAGTAGAGATTGGCATTTCTTGCAGGAACTGCATTTTCCATTTATGAAGCTGGTTCACATGGATCCCGCGTTTCGGAAGCAATTTGTCTCATTGTTTTTTCTTCCTTCAAGACTACCAACACGATTTGGGATTTGAATTCAGGTGTATAGCTTTTACGTTTCATAAACCTATCTTAACATCTTCTTTTTTCATGTCTAAAATCTTGGGTCCATTATAAAAGGAATGATTACTTATACGGAATATTAAATTCAATACGAGCCCCAGATAAAACTAAGGGATCTACAACTTCAATGTTTCCGTTTAGTTCATCAACAAGTTTTTTAGTAATGAACAAACCTAAACCAGCATTGCCCAACGAATTAGATCTTGATCTATCTTCCCTAAAGTGTTTGGAAAACACCAAATCACGGTGTTCCTTTTCTATCCCCACTCCCGAATCCTCAATGGCGAAGTAAATGTAATTACCTTTTTCCTTAACAAAAAAATGGATTTCCCCATTTTCCGGTGTGTATTGAATAGAATTGGCAAAAAGATTCTCTAAGATTCTATTGACCTTAAAGTAAGGGATTTCCACGTGACTATCTATTTTCAAATCATGCTCATATTGAATATTTTTCTTTTCTATTAAGTGAATAAAATCATTTTCCACGTCTTTGATTAATTCATCAATAGATCTAACATCATAAATCAGTGTTGGATCCTTGATATTACTTGCTTGTCCCATACTTTCTAATATATTATTTACTTTTAAAATGTTTCTATTTATAATATCTATCTGTAATTGTTGATTAGGTGTTAAATTACTCATATTATTTAACATTTCAGTACTTAAAGTAATGAGTGTAACAGGTGTTTTTAGATCGTGTGACAGGCTAGACATCATAACCGCCCACTCTGAGTCGTGTTGCCAATTCTTATATAAAGACTTCTTTAGTTCTCCTTGCATTTGTCTAAATGACTGTGTTAATTCGCCAATTTCATTATTGCTATTATAACTAAGGTTAAATTCCAAGTTTTTATTTTTAATCATATTCGACGCATTTAATAACTCCTCCAAAGGGGCTTTTACGGAATAATAAAGTTTATTAATAAAAGTTCGCGAAAATATAATGAAATAAATAATCGGTGATATTAAAGGGATAATTATTAATCCAAACATAATATAGCGAGAAACAGAATGCCGACTTTTTATCTGATAAGAATAAACCCAAAGTCCTTTAATTTGATTTTCAATTACTATTGGCTGGATGAGATGATAGTAACCTTTGTAAAAGTGAGTATTATTAAACTTATCAACAACATTTACTCCCCGAAATAAACTACTGAATTTTTCACTACCATCAATGAATTCTCCATTGGGGCTAAATTTGTTTAGGATGATATCATTCTTTTTCAGATTCCATTTCATCTCATTGAATTTAGACGATCTCATATATTCAGAAGGATGATCCAACATTTTACTGCTCTGTTTATGGACTAGTTTTTCACTATGATTAGCTGTCCGTTCAATAGTTACAAAAATAATCAAAATTGAAATAATAATTGTAAATATACTCATTATAATAGTCCATACTATGCTTTTGAAATATAACCTTCTTATATCCTTAATTATTGATTGTTCCATTGGTACCCTATTCCCCAAACGGTTTGTAGGTAATTTTCTGAAAAACCGGCAGATAATAATTTACGTCTTATATTCTTAATATGCTCCACTATAGCACTTGAATCTCCTTGTCCATCAATTCCACTTATACGCTCATATATTTGTTCCTTGGTAAAAACTTGCTTAGGCGATGAAAGTAATAAGACCAATAAATCAAATTCTTTTTTAGTAAAGGGGATCACCTTTTTATTATACATAATCTCTCGCGATGTTATATCAACAACTAAGTCGTCAATCAATATTCTCTTTCGTTCATTTCCACCATGATTTTGCAGTAGACGTTCTCCCATTTTAAATAAGGCTTCAACCTTGTATGTTAACAGCTTCAAGGAGAAAGGTTTAGATATAAAATCGTCCCCCCCTAAAGCAAATGCCTTCATCATATTCATATCGTCTGAGGCAGCACTGATGAATATAATTGGGCAAATTACTTGATTACGAATTTTTTTGCACACTTCTAATCCATCAAACCCTGGCATCATGATATCCAACAAAATTAAGTCAACATCTACCTTTGCCTTATCAATCGCTTCTATGCCATCTTTTGCTTCCGAAACTATATACCCCTTAGACGTCAGATGAAGCGAGAGTATCTGTCTCATATCTTCTTCGTCTTCCGCAATCAATATTTTTTTATTCATTAATTTTCCTCCCCTCCCATTTATTAAACCATGTTAAAAATGCTACGAATAAAATCAAACTCACACTAGTATATAGCCCCCACACCAAAGGGGAATATACATAGTCACCAATGGTTAACAGTTGCAAATATCTCGTGCCGTACAGTAAAGGAATATACTGCCATATAGAATCACCTAAACTGTTCGCACCAAAATAGATAAGAAATATACTAAAAAAGATTCCCATACCGAGACATACACTTGTATTTATTTTTAATGCCATGAACCATAAAATAATTATAACAGGTAAAGTAAATATCGTTGTTAATATAGAATATAATAAAATATCCCCTGTGAAATGATTACCAATAAGCATCCATAATGGTATACAACTAATTAATGTACTGAAGTAAACCGAACCTAAACTTACAAAGATTAAATTCTTACTCCACTCTTTTCTACTTCGCAGCTGTAAAAGGTGATTGAAGTGTCCTATCTGTTCTTCATATCTAACATACAGACTTATCATTAGTGCAATACCAAATGGTATTGCACAATTAAAATAGACCGTATAGCTAACGAATATACGGATTAGAGAATCATACCTCTCGAGATATAAAAATAAGCTAATTCCATATACAACAGGGGCTAAAATCATTATAAAAAACCAATAGGATTTTGCCATTTTATAAAACATAACATTTAAATATTTCATATATACATCTTCCTTTTAAAAATCTTATTGGATAACCATATTAAAATTAGGAAATATACTACACTAGCTCCCATAGCTATAGCTAAAACATGAAAGTCTGGAACCAAATTAAAGCTTTCAATGTGTGTACCATTGGGATGGATTCCCATTGTTTCCGCTGGCACCCTTAACATACTTCCCCAAGGAAGAATCCAAAAATATGATTTTAAAGCGATAAATACAGATCCGACCGCACCAATTAGGTTTATTAGAGACGTAATAAGTACACCGATAAATTGGCTTACAATTAAATTGAAAGGAATTAATGGTAAAGCAACAATTATTATGAACGCTGTTGTCATAATTACCTGGGATATGATTGGCAATTCTTTATATATTAGCAATGAACCCAATATAGACACAACAGCTATCGATACTGCGGAGATACATTGATAAACTGTAATTACAACAACTTTAGAAAAAAACATTTTGGATAAAGATATGTTGTTTGAGAAAATGTTTTTATAATCACCGGCTATCTTCTCTTGATTAATATTCATACTACATGCCATAGCCAAACCCACAGGCAAGAAAAATATAGGCCAAAGATTATAAACAATTGTTAAAAAAACATTTGTACTTGGCTGTTGCTCCGCATATATATTTGAAAAAATAGCAAAAGCTAGAAAGAAAATTGGAATAGCTAAAAATAATTTTTTCGATAAAGATGATTTCATTTTTAATAATTCAGCTTGAATAAAATTAGACATACTTATACGTCCTTTCTATTGCCTGAAGTAATTTCAAAAAACAGATCTTCGAGGCTATCTTGATGATTAAGTTTATTTTGATATTCCAACTTGCCGTTATGAATAATACCAATGGTATCTGATAAGATTTGTATTTCATTTAAAATATGGCTGGAAATCATGGTTGTAACACCATCTTTTTTTAAATCGTTCAAAAGGCTTCTTAATTCCCTTATTCCTGCTGGATCTAATCCATTTGCAGGTTCATCCAAAACTAATAGTAATGGCTTTTTTATTAAAGCTAGTGCAATTCCTAACCTTTGTTTCATCCCTAAAGAGAACTCTTTTGTCTTTTTCTTGCCTGTATTAGAAAGATTAACTTTTTTCAACACTTCATTTATTTCTTCAAAAGGAATACCTTCTTGTAAACAAAAAACTTTTAAATTATCATACGCACTTAGATTGCCATATATAGCAGGACCTTCTATGAGTGATCCAATCTTTTTTAAATCATCTCTTTTCCACTTATTACCCTCAAACAGCACTTCGCCGTTTGTTTCTTGGAAAATTCCACTTATTATTTTCATTAGTGTGGATTTACCAGCCCCGTTTAGTCCGAGAAGACCGTAAATTTCTCCATAATTCACATGCAGATTTATGTCTGAGAGCACTTTTTCGTTTTTGAATTTTTTTTCTAAATGTCTTGTTTCTAAAATGTAATTAGTCATTATTACAACCCCTTATCTTTATTTAATACAAGTATAGAAAACAAATATCAAGAAACTATAAAGATTATCCCAAATTACGAAAGTAAAATCTAGTTACTAAATGCAAAAAGGGCTCCAGCCTTTGGTATAATTGAGTTTGCGAGAACTACAATCCTAAAGAAAGGAGCACCTTTAAGGTGAAGTTTATCACAAATCTATCAAATATAAAAGTTAACTTTAACTTGGAAAACGCAACCAATATAGCGGGATTGCTGCCCTTCCTTCAGTTCCTGAAACAAATGGAAATCGAAAACACTTTTCGGTGTTTTGACCCAATCAAAAAAAGCAATTCGCAATTCCCATTTCGTAAGATTATTATCTATCTGATCATTGGATGGGTCGCGTCCTGTACACGTCTCTTCCACTTTCGTTCCATGCAGAAGGATGCCATGATCCAACAGTTTATGGGTGGCAAGTGCCCGCATCATACTTTACTGGGCAAAGACTTAAGGTCTCTCGCGAAATTCAATGTACAGCTTGATGTCAAAGAGCTGATGCACGATGTCATTGAACCTGCCCTGCCATCATCCTTGATTTTGGATTTTGACTCAACCATCGAAACCGTTTATGGAAATCAGGAACTGGCTAAAAAAGGGCCAAACTCTCATAAACCGGGCCGTAAAAGCTACCATCCCTTGCTTGTATATGAAGGGAAGACCCGATTATGCCTGAATGCAGCTCTGCGGCCCGGAAACCGACATACTGCCGACAATGCCATTGAGCTGGCAAAAGAGACGTTGAATCTGCTCTCTGAGTCCCAATCCGTCTCTTATGGGCGGTTTGACAAAGGCTTTGCCGGAGAGGACTTTTATAGCTTTTGGGAAGGAAAGCAGATTGACTACGTTGGAAAACTGAAATGGACGAGCCGTTTAGCCAAAGCCGTTTATACAGATCCCGGTCCATGGATTCGATTTGTCGATGAAGACATCGTCATTGAAGGAAAGACGATTGAATATCAAGCAACTTCCTGGAATAAGCCAAGGCGTGTTTCCGTGATCCGAAAAGCTGATCGTTTTGAAATGGATCAAGTACAATTTGTAGACTTTATCTGGGAACATGAAGCAATGGTCCATACGATGGATTGGACTCCGATTGATATATGGCGGTTTTACAACCAAAGAGCCTGCATGGAAAATTACATTAAGGAAGCCAAGTACGGGTTCTCTATCAACCGAATCCCTACCGGCTCATTCAAAGCCAATGAACTGGATTTATTGATCAAATTATTTGCGTACAATCTGTTTGAGCTTTTTAAGATGGATCATTGCCCAACTCCGATGAAAAGCTACACGATCCAAAGATTTCGTAGGGAAATCGTTCAGGCAGCAGGTGTATTCACCTTTCACGCCAGACAAACCATGTTAAAGATTCAGGAAGCCTACCTTCATAAACGGGCTTTTTTGAACATGATCCAAAGCGTGAAAAAACTAGAGTGACCATTTGTAACTGAATAAATTGGAAATTTATTGCCCCTTCATTTGGGGAGGGGGAAGAACTATCCAATATACAAAATTTAGAGAATCTCAGCATCCAGTTTTACAAAATTTTACCAGGTTGCCTTGGAATTAATGTTCAGTAAATTTACTTTCGTAATTTGGGTTTATTCACTTATCTGGTGAATATGAGAAAGAACAAGAAACATTAAAAGCGTCATGTCATACCTTACAAAAAGAATTAAAAGAACACGAGAAAAAGAAAACAAACGTCGGCAAATTTGTGAAAATCGCTAGAAAATATACAGAACTGAAGAAGTTGGACACAGCCATTTTAAGAGAATTTATTGATAAAATATTAGTGTCAGCAAAAGATCATCAAACCAAGACACAAGAAATTACCATTGTGTATAATTTTATTGGTGCGTTTGATTTTAACCGAGTCATTCATCAAACAAAAAACGAAGATAAACATACAAAAGTTGACGTCGTATAACACTCCGCCAACATTGTATCCATGCATTCTTAATTCAGCGCACCATTTGCCTCTCATTTTATCGGGTACTAGACTGGCAGAAGCAGTCATCGCTAACGGGGTGAATATAGCAGCAGCTAACGCAGCTAATATTCTTGTTAAAAAGAGCATTTCATAAGAAGTCACAACTGATGACAGTGTATTAGCAATAGCAAACATCAACATAGATATAACCAAAAGCGATTTTAAAGGTAAATTCATCATCAAAGTTCCAAAAAGAGGAGCTCCTATAGCATATGCAATAGCGAATGCAGTTACTAGCTGACCCGCTGTAGCAATTGTAACATTCATTTCATTAGAAATATGAGGCAGTAAGCCAGCAATTACAAAATCATCTGTCCCAATGATAAATGTTCCAAGTACTAATATAAGAAGTCTGTAATTCATTTAATCCCTACTTTCTAGCTTTTTCTTTTTCTTTATCCCAATAATCCACAAGGTTTTCTAGCTGGTGTTCAATCTTTTGCAAGTAATTTATCTGCTGACGGACATTTGTTAATCGCTTAGAGTAAAGCTCTACTGCAATATGAGCACACCCATTATTTTCAGTGAGATGGAAATCATCACAAGATAATACATGATAAATCTCATCTGTATTCATTCCTATCTTTAAAAACAATTGAACAGCTTTTACTTTTTCAATATCAGATTTCTCAAATTCTCGATATCCATTTTCTAACCTCGAAGGTCGAATCAGATTCTTCTGTTCGTAATAACGTAACGAACGAATGCTTACTCCCATTTTTTTTGATAATTCTCCAATTTTCATTTTTCATTCCCCTTTTGATCTTTTACTGTAGACACATCATAAACCATAACACCGTGTCAGGGTCAACTGTTTACTTTACCCAGTACACTTGTCATTATTAGAATGAATTACAAGCATAATTTGTTGTACATGACTTAGAATTGATTCAAATTCAAGGATATTCCCAAAAAGCAAATACAGAGAACAATAAACGTTTTTACAACTCTACCATTGGGAATAAGTCACTATACAATCTTTTAAAATGGGAGATGAATTATTAATGCGAGCATTTGTATACCTTGGTTTACTAAGTTTCATCGTTATTCTTACAGCATGCACCGGTTTAGGCTCAGAGGAAACAGACATTGAAGATCGTAATGCAACAGAAAACGAAGAAAATGAACAACATGGAGAAGCAGAGCCGGAAGACAACGTATCTTCTAATAATGAAGAAAACCATCAAGAGCAACCTAGTGATACAAACGGAGAAAACGAGGGGAATGAAGAGAATCGAGAAACATCTGAACCTGGCATTTATGACCCTGAGGAAGTGAGCGGGCGAGAAAATCCAGATGGTGATGGTAATATCGTATACCCTGAAGCCTTAGAGAATCTTGAATTACCTTATATATATGAAAATACAGTTGTTTATAGCGGTACGATTAATCCTAATCAAAATATTCGATTTGAGCTACCGTTGCCAGATACAGATGATACGGAAATGGTTGAACCAGATGTGTCAGACGAAGGTTATTTTACAATTCCACTTGGAGGAACAGAACTTGATGCTGGTGATGAGTTGATCGTGTATGTTATGGGTGACATGCCCCATGAGCAGCAATTTGTTCTCCCTATTCAGCCGGCAGAAGAAGGAATGGAATTGATAGAAAGTAGTTCAGCAACAGAAGCAATAGAAGAAATCAAAGAGGCTACTTATTTACCGGAATTTTACGAGAATACATCGACCTATTATGGAAAAACTTTACCAGAAGTTGATGTGCAAGTCTCAGAGGTAGACGCATTCATCGGAGATACAATGGAATTGGAAGCTGATGAGAACGGAGATTTTAGCGGGGACTTTTCTAATTTCCCATACGTAGCAGCAGGAGAAGCAGGATTGCAAGAAGGGCAGTCGTTGTTGTTCACCATTAGAGACGAAGAAGGACATGTCGCTTTATTGATGACTGAAATTCAACCCCCTTCTGATAATTCCGAATATGATGGTCCAGTATCTGAAGATGATTGATGTACTATCCTGATTCCGTTTCTGCTTTCATTACCAAAAGATTTTTGGAACTATGTCAAGAAATTGGACATTAGAAATGCTGAACTTCTTGACATAGATTCATATTTAATCAGATAAGTCCACTATACGATTAATTTCAAGCATTATAGCTCGCTGTTCTAGCTCAAGTAAATCAATAATTTTGATTAATTCAGGAATAGCATGCTCTAATGTATAAACCCCGTCTGCCTTCAAACTATAGGTAACTTCAACTAATTTCTTCTATTTCTGCAAAGTACAATTTTCGATTCAATTCATATGTTAATAAGCGTTTCTTTTTTCAAAATTATACTTAATATTATTGGTCATGATTGTTAAATAAAAATTGACTTTTAAATTTCTCATTGAATTTTTCAGGATCTAATTTTAATACATAGATATTTATTAGTTTTTTTGCATTTTTTGAAGCTCATTCACGTGTATATTCGTTAAATCTACTGGGTATATTTATAAATACCTTAATTTCAGTCTCTTCTTGGGTATCTCTTAGTTCATCCAGCAATGTTTCAATGGTTTTGAGATATTGTATGTGACAATATAAATAAACTCCGCACTAGGGAAATCCTCCAGAACTTCACCGTAACTTGCCCGTGTAAATTCTACTACTCTTCGCAAAAAAACACCACCCAATCTTAGTAATTCGAATGAACGAATCATTGATAGGATAATTATAGTTATTTAATAATTAAAGTTTAATTTTTGTTACAATTGCTGACAGGCTATAGATGGTTATAATCAAGCTGATTAAGTAGGATTGTTCAATAATCGCGCCCAATTATATTATTTTTTATATTTACTCTTGAACCTCTAGTTGCTTGAGGTTTTATAATGAACGTATCCTTTTAAAGGAGGTTGTTCAAAAAGTCCGGTAAAAATGACACTTCTGTAAAGGGGAAGTTCTACTAAAACGTCCACGTCCTGCGGGAGCTCGTTGACTCGCTTTTTCGCTCCTCATGTACCTATGAACGTACATTCCGGTGCCGGGAGTTCTCGCCGTCTCGAACTTCGATGCACAGGACATGCTAGTGTCGGCGTTGCAACGATAGCCGACCCCGTTCCTTTTCGAACACGCACTAATAGGAGGAATTTTGGTGAATAAGAATATCAAGTTTTCCATTGGAGAGTTTTCAGAAAAGACAGGAATACCTATTCCTACTTTGCATTACTATGATGAAATTGGTTTATTACGACCAGAAAAGAAACCTTATTCGAGGCACCGCGTCTACAATTATCAAGATATTATCACCTTACAAAAAATTTTAAGTCTAAAATTTCTAGGTTATAGTCTAGATAGAATCGCAAATTTGTTAAATAAATCCAGTTTTACTGCTGATTTGAATAAAAGTTTATTCCTTCATTTACAAACTTTAGAGAAAGAAAAAGAACTAATTGAGCAATCCATACAATCAATTAAAAGAGTAATTAAGTTAGTCGAAGAAGAAGGAAAAGTGGATAGCAATTTATTATTTAGCCTTATTCATGGTATGCGCACTGAACATATACATGAAGAATGGATGGATCGTCATAGGTTAACAGATATCGTAGAAGAATTGTCGAAGAAAACGGAACAAGAAAAAATCTCTTTAGATAAAACGTTTATTCAATTGTCTAAGGAAGTAAAACAATTATATGGTAAACCAGTAGAGGACCCAAAAGTACAAGAGATGGTTAAGATCTATTTGGAGGCATCTTTTTCATTTCTTGGAGAGGAATTGATGCAAAAACTGGCTGATACTGATATAGAAGGATTGGATATTCAAGAACTTATAAAACCTTTCCCTTTCACAAAGGATGAACAAGATTGGCTTAATCAAGCGATGGAATATTATATGAAGCAAGAAGAAATGGAATAGCTTTTTACGAGCATTCTCTTAAATTTTTACGAATTAATAAAAACTATGTTAGAAAAACAGGGGGAAATCATGACTAATTCAACAGAAACAAAGTATGAATTTTTATCTGATAATCCGAATGTCAAAACACTGCCAATTATGGCGGCATTAATTATTGGTGCTTTTTTTGCATTATTGAATGAAACACTTCTAAACATAGCCTTGACAACATTAATGGATGAGTTTGATATTACATTACCGACTGTACAGTGGGTTGCTACTGGATTTATGTTAGTTACGGCGATTGTCATTCCAATATCGCCGCTTTTAATGCAATGGCTTACGACAAGGCAACTCTTCATTGGAACGATGACAGTATTTACAATTGGTACAGCAATCGCAGCAATCGCACCAACATTTTCTATTCTTCTTGTTGGACGTTTGATTCAAGCTATTGGCACTGGACTGTTAATGCCGGTCATATATAATGTATTCTTATTGATATATCCTCCGCATAAAAGAGGGAAGATTATGGGAACTGTCGGGTTAGTAATAATATTCGCTCCGGCAATTGGTCCAACGCTTTCTGGTGTAATTGTTGACTATTTAGGCTGGAGGTTTTTATTTATCTCAGTTATCCCTTTTACGCTTTTTTCAATTTTGTTCGCCTTTAAATATTTAATCAATGTCTCTGTGGTTACCAAGCCCAAAATTGATTGGATTTCTATTCTTTTATCAACTGTTGGCTTTGGAGCAACGATATATGGATTCAGCTCTGTCGGAGAAAGTGAAGCTGGCTTTTCATCCCCGACAGTATTACTTTCGATTATTATTGGAGGAATAGCTATTATTCTGTTTGCGATCAGACAATTTAAAATCGACGAACCTTTAATGGATTTACGGGTATTCAAATTACCAATGTTTTCACATGCTGTTATTATGTTCATTATTATTGTGATGACAATGTTTGCTTCCGAACTGATTTTACCAGTATTCATGCAGGGGCCGATGGCTTTGGCGCCTGCAGCAGCGGGAATGTTGCTTTTGCCGGGGAGTATTTTAAATGGGGTTATGAGTCCATTTATGGGAGCGTTATTTGATAAAGTTGGCCCTCGTGTGATGATGATCCCAGCAACAATTGTTCTGGCAAGAACAATGTTTATGTTTAGCCGATTAACAGCGGATACACCACCGTGGGTCATTATCGTAGGATTTGTGCTGATTATGCTTAGTATATCCGCAACGATGATGCCTGCTGAAACAAATGGATTGAACCAGCTTCCTAAACGCTTATATTCACACGGTACAGCAGTAATGTCGACATTACAGCCGTTAAGTGGCGCTATCGGTGTCTCTGTATTTATTAGTCTTTTTAATTCTAAACAAGCAAGTTACCTAGAAAGTGTAGCAGATCCCACGTCAGAAGCTTCCTTGACAGAGGCGATGGTCACATCGGTAGAACATGTCTACTTTATTATCTTTATCTTTGCGATAGTTACAGTGTTATTGTCATTTGTCGTTTATCGAGCCCGTCCAGTGGATGAAGATAAGCCAGCGGAAGATATGCTGAAATCATAATCTGAAGTGCACATTGTAAGCTATACAAAATGATTCCGAAATGGAAAATGTAAATCGAAGGAATGATGTTCTTAATGTTTCAGTAAACAAATAAGGATAAGTGTTTTCATCGCCTACAGACGTATTATTTTATGACCTAAATTGCAATATTAAATGCAACACTTTATGTGAAACCACTATATAAGGTTTTTATGTCAATTTGTTGATTATGTGGCCTAGGCCACACAATCAACGAATTTCGCAAATTTTCCGGGGGAATGTATTCATCCAATTGGCAACTTCTGCAATGCGCTGGTCTGAGTATGCATGAATCTGTTGCCCTTTCTTTATAAAACGTCTGAGTAGCCCATTATGACGTTCATTCGTCCCTCTCTCCCAATATGCATATGGATGCGCAAAATAAACATCTATTCCCATTTCTTTTCCTTGTGCGCTAAGTTCACTAAATTCGGATCCGTTATCAGCTGTGATGCTTTTAAATGTCTGTTGAACGTTTGGGTATTCCTGAAATATACCTTCTAAAGCTTCCCTTACTGCTGGTGCGTTCTTACCTGGTATGCGTTCGACAATGGTCATACGAGTCTTTCTTTCCACAAGAGTTAGAAGTGCCTGGTCTTTGGATTTGTGGCCAAGAACAGTATCAATTTCCCAATGCCCGAACTCTTCACGTGTGTCAATTGATTCTGGTCTTTCTTCAATGCTCGTTCCAAGGACTTTCTTATTACCTTTTGACTTTGAAGGCTTTGTTTTGCGACGTAGCTTCAAAACTAGGTCCATATTCTTTACTTTTAAATCATCGTTATCAATCCAGTTATATAGGGTTTTCGTGCAAGGAACGGAATCGAATGTATTTTTTTTGCATGGCCCACCACAACGTCGGGTGACCAGTTGTCTTTCAATATTTTCTTCTTAGCGAATAATATAAATTCCCATGAAGCCATCAAGATAGTCGGAGCACCACAGTTTCTTCTGTTCTCCTCATAAACACGTGCACCAGCGTCAGGAAAGTATTTCTTGTAGAGTTTACGATTGGTATCGATTTGTTCGACTGTGCCCCGCTTTAGTTCTCGATTAAAGTGACCGTTATAAAATATGTTCACTTAATTATGACCCAAGAAGTCACAATAGTTACTTCATTATATCAAAATTCAATACTATCATAGCCAAATATATTGGATTTTCCCCTCATTTGATAAAGTCGCCACATTAACCATCGAAGATATGGCTGACATCAAAATGACAACTAGAAAAAGTGAATACATCATAGGTATTGCTAAGTTAATGAAAAATGGAGAACTGACAAAAGAGAAATTACTGAGTATGGATGAATTTAAGCAGGTAGAAAATGCGTTGATCAAAATTCGTGATTAAAAGAAAAGGACCAATTTTGAACTCTCTTAACAAAATTGATCCTTTAATGATTTTAAAAATCTCTCTGAGAACGTTTATATACATTCAAGGTAATCAGCCAACTAATGACAATGATTCCTGAAAAAAGTAATAGCAGATTACTATACAAATAAGTTGATTGATCAACATCCATAGGTAACAACTTTTGATTAAGTAGGCGTATAGATAATAAACCACCTACAATTGCAATACCAGTTCCCTCTGATAAAAAGCTGGTAAAATTAAGCAAACTCATTCCGGCACCAGCTTCCTGCTGTTTCAAACTACTTGAAACAACTGTTGATATAACTGTTTTGGTGAACGAAAGCCCGCCTAAAACAAATACTATTATAATTGACATGAACCATGACGTTGTTTCTAAAAAAAAGGCAGCGATTAAAAAGCTAACAGAAAGAAATGTAACTCCGATGGTTAACACGTATAAAGGACCTTTTCTGTCAACAAGTATCCCACCAATGTAGCCGAAGATAATGACACTCATTGTTCCAGGGAAAATAATTACGCTTCCGATTGCGACAGTACTTAGTTGGTGAACATCTTTCATCATATAAGGAACCATAGAGACAAATCCTGCTACTGTGCCAAATATAATTCCTCCACAAAGAACTCCAATCAAAAAAGGTATATTTTTCCCTAGTCCAGGGTCAACAAAAGGCTCTGTTACTTTCCTAATATGTTTTACAAATATCAGGAATGACAGCATGCTGATGATAAGAAAAGAAATGCTATATGATGTTGTAAACAACATAAAAAATACAATGCCCGCAGACATTAGTATAATTCCTTTAATATCAAAATGACCTTTTATCTTTACTTCTTTCTTTAATAATTTCATAAGGAACGGAACAGTGATAATTGTCACCGTAGGGATGAGTAGAAGATAGGACCAATGGATATAATGGGCTATCATTCCACCAATCGCTGGGCCAGCGCCTTCTCCCATAGCTACTATCGATCCAATAAGACCAAATGCTTTACCCCTATTTGCCTTTGGAATATAGCGCGCAACTACAACCATCACGAGCGCCGGAAATGCAGCTGCACCAACACCTTGAATAAAGCGAGCCATAATAAGTAAGGGAAAGAGAGAATGGCCAACAAACCCAATTACTGACCCGAAACAATTTATTATAATTCCAAATAGGAGTAATCTTTTGATACCTAATTGATCAGATAGCTTTCCATATACAGCTGTTCCAATGGAAAAGGTTAACATAAAGGCTGTGTTCACCCAGTTTGTACTCGCAGGTGGTTTATTAAAATCATTTGCAATATCAGGTAATGAGACGTTCAAAACCATTTCATTTAATACGCTAAAAAAAGATAAAACGCAAAGCCAAATTAAAATTTGGTTGTGTTGTAAATTCGATTGTGAATAGGATGTATTCACATTTCATCCCCCAATAATGAGGGCAGACGCAGTTTATAGGGCTAATGATACGCTTCCCTCTTTTAATTGAACCCTGTTATATTCATTGCACTTCATAGTTAAGTCCTCCTAATCTTGATTAAAACATTTTACCACATATAGAATAAAATTTAAATTCAGTTTTCGATTTACTCCCATTTAAATATTTATCACCCATGCCAATTAGATATTTTAGAAATAGCTGATTTACTAAACATAAAGGTTCATTTTATAAACCTTTCAAGTAGAACCTACAAAGGTGAAATTATTATTGATTCTCGTTTATCACCCGAAGAACAGTGAGAAGATTTTGCACATGAACTTTGTCATGTTTTATTTCAATATGGAAATCAAATTCTAAATTTAGATAGCCTTTTTCTTGAATATCAAGAATGGAAAGCAAATAACTTTGCACTACATTTCTGTGTGCCTATTTCATGTTACAAAAATCATTACTTAAACATAAGATTGAAAGTATACCAGAAGCTATACCTTATATAATAAACAAATATAATGCTGCAGATAAAATTGCATTAAAAAAATTGATTCACTTTAGAAATCAGCTACAAATGGCGAAATTACAACAACTTAATTAATTATTCCGGTTTTGGATAATTTTTAAAAAGGGGTTATGGAAAATAGTGTAAAAAAAGTTTAGAGTTCAATCCTAAACTCTAAAACAAAAAAGAGGATGCACATAACTAGTATGTGTATCCTTTTTGTCCTACAATCGCGCCCTATTCTGGAATAACTCAGATTGCGCAGATAAACGCCATTTAACCTTTCAATTAGGCAATCATTCGGGGACTCTTTTTACTAGGTATACCGAATCTTTCAAAACTGAAAATCCATTTTTTTGATAAAATTGATAAGCTGGGACAGTCTTTTCAGTAGCTAATGTTATATGCCTAATCTCTTCGGTGCTCAATATATTATTAATTAGAGCAAGAAAGGTACTGCCTGCCCCTTGATTTTGTCTTTTTCTTGAAATAAAGAACTCCTTAATAAAATATTCCCGACCCTCCCACCAGTTAAAACATAACCTAATGCACAACCAATTAGCTTATCTTTTTCATCATAGAGGGCTAATGAGAGTGAGTTATTATTTTCCACCGCAGCC
The DNA here is from genome assembly GCF_009746545.1 of Oceanobacillus sp. AG. Taxonomy (NCBI): domain Bacteria; kingdom Bacillati; phylum Bacillota; class Bacilli; order Caryophanales; family Bacillaceae; genus Oceanobacillus; species Oceanobacillus sp. AG. Next base: position 28,263 of record NZ_WOWT01000030.1, on the reverse strand, counting down.
AGTCGAGTATCTTCTGAAAAAGCAAGGAGGAAAATACCCGTCGTCCGTCCCTTTCAAGAAAGACGTATGCGAAGTACCGCAAAAGACAAAAACAAATCAGGATTCATTGGAAGTTTCGGACGGACAAATGACCCTTTCCCAACTTTGCTAGCTGGTTCAGTCAGTAACTTTTCTTTTTGGTATGAAGGGAAAGAACAAGAAGGTTATATCCGACAACTTACACCATTGGAATGTGAACGGTTAATGGGATTACCAGAGGGCTGGACAGCTTTGGGAAATGGGAATAGGGTCATTAGTGATTATGCGAGATATAAAGCGCTTGGAAACGCGATTGCCGTATCATGTGCGGAATATATCATGGCGGGTATTGCGGAAACTTTATAGATAAGTCGATTTTGTTTCTGGCAATTAACGGATGTATGTTTGGCAGTATGTTTATTAGTCTTTATAAATCATAATAAACATTAATATTTATTCACCCTTGCGATGTGATGCTTACTGCACCAACGAAGCAAATTAGTTGAACAAGAAAAGAAGCGTTACTCCAAAATCGGATTAACGTTTCTTTTATGAATTTAAGTTTTTGCATTCATTATTAATTCCCTGATAGCTAAACTTGCTTCTTCAAAGTATTTCTCTGGTGATTGGAGACTGTTTTCCTCCCAATCGACGGAAACTCCGTAAATCATCCAACTTAACATGGTTGCGAGCATCCTTAACTTATCATCACTTCCATCTTGATATTTTTTTGCTAGTGATTGCAAGATGATTTGTTCTAGCTCCTTTTTCATTATCGCTTCAATGTTCACCGACATATCATGGTAACTTTTTTGACAGCGATTGGAAAGGTTTAAATGGAATTTCGTAATGGATATAAATAAACTCGCTAGCATCTCCTCACTAAACTCCTTATTTATCGTTGAAAGTTCTTGAAGTACGTTTGCCATCAGATCTTCTTTGATTACCTTTTCAAGTAAATCATATTTATCAAGAAAATGACGATAAAAGGTTGCTCTATTAATCATGGCTCCTTTTGTAATATCACTTATCGTGATACTGTTAAACTCCTTTTTCTCTAAAAGGTCTATAAAGGAATCAATAATAAACTTTCTTGTTCGAATGGAACGTAAGTCTGTGTTTTCTTCCAACTTTGACTTCCTCCTTTCTATAATAACGATAACAATTATCGTAAATTGTAGCTTATGCAACAAAGCGAAGATTTTGTTGCTTGAGTAGTGAACAAATTGGACCTATAATTTAATTATACAACAAATGTTGCGTAAACGATAGTTGTAACAAAGACATCTCATTAATTGTGGGAGCCAAAAATATAGGAGGATTTTAAAATGAATTTATTAGTAGTGAAAGCAAATAACCGCCCAGTTTCGGAAGGTGTGTCCAGTAAAATGTACGAAACTTTCATGGAATCAATCAAAGATGCAAAGAATTTAAATGTAAGTGTCTATGATGTCTTTGAAGAGGATATGCCTTATATTGGGCAGGAATTATTTGATGCAGGTAAAAAATTACAAATTGGGGAAGAACTATCGGAATATGAACAACGTCTGATTACAGCAAAACAGAAAGCGAAAGACGTATTTGCTACAGCAGATACCGTTGTATTTATTTTCCCATTATGGAATTTGAACGTGCCAGCTAGATTGCATACATTTGTCGACTACATTGATGAAGCGGGCTATACGTTCAAGTACGCTGCAGATGGTTCACCCGTTTACCTAATGCCTGAGAAGGAGATTGTTCTTATAAACTCAAGAGGTGGAGATTATTCTTCACCACAAATGCAACCAATGGAACATGCGGTTAATTATATGCGTAGTATCTTTGCAGGAATGTTTGGAATGCAAGTGACAGATGAAGTAATAATTGAAGGTCATAATGCAAGACCGCATGAAGCAGAGGAAATTATTGCAAAGGGACTTACAAAAGTGGAGGAAGTTGCTGAAAAAGTAATGTACCAACATGCGTAATGAAAAATAAAAGGAGGAATGGAAATGTCTAACACATTTCATAGAGAAATTAATCGACCTTGGTATACAGAATATGAAAATCCTGGTTACCCGCACGTACAAACTGGAAAAATCGTTACACCTGATCGTTCGCATGAAATTGATCCATTTATTGTTATGGCTGAAGACTGGTATAAGCGAGGGACTTTTCCTGACCATCCACATCGGGGCTTCCAAACAGTAACTTATGTAGTTGATGGCAGACTTGAGCATATTGACAATGCAGGTGGATATGGAATTCTTGATGCAGGTGATGTTCAATATATGAACGCAGGTTGGGCAGCAAGGCATGCGGAAGATGCGTATGACGATGATTTAATTCATACGTTGCAGGTTTGGTTGAATCTGCCGGAAGATTTGAGACGTACGGAAACAAGCTATCAAAATATCCGTGTTGAAGAAGCACCGGTGGTTTCCGTTGCGGGTGGACAAGTAAGAGTATATTCAGGTGAGATTGCAGGAGTAAGAGGTCCGATGAAAAGTTTAGTTCCAATTACGATGACAGAAATCACTCTCCAAGAGGGATCGGAGTATACACATATATTGCCCGAAAATCATAATGCATTCTTGTATATGTTAGCAGGAGAAATGGAATTTGGAGAAAACAATACAAAAGTTAGGAAAACAGGTGCGGCTACTATAACATTTAATGAAAATGGAAACGAAGAAAATCCAAGTGAATTGAAAATAAAAGCAACAAGTCGATCAAAAGTATTGATTTATTCCGGAGTACCTATTAAGGAAGAATTTGTTATGGGTGGACCATTCATTGCGAAAACGAGAGCAGGTATTCAAGAGGCTTTTCGGGATTTTCAAGATGATAAGTTTGGACCACCTGCTGTGAGAGAGTAAACCAATGTACAAATAACAAATCCAAATAAAATACTTGAGTTAAATTAATGGAGACTTTGGCCAAAATAAGTCACCTTTATAAATTTCACTTAAAGTGTTTATATTAAAATTTAATAAGCAAAACTTTAATAAACAATATTGTTATTTTTCTACAGCACAAATATATTCTGTTTCTGCTCTTATATATGGCTGTTTTTATTATAATACAACCAAGTTATCCACAGAAAATATTCCCTGCCAAGATTTTTTTGGCAGGGAACTATCTTATTGTTACCTTATTTCGTCCGGAAAAATGCTGTCAAATTAGCATTTCCACTTCAAATTACGTTGTTGGGTCATTCCCACTCCAAGTTTGCAGGTGACGCCAAAACGCTGCTGTACCAACGTTTTTCGCACCTTCAAATTGTTTTGGCGGGGATTCTGGCGGAACTTATTTTTTTACTGCTTGATTGCCATTAAATGATACACCTGATTTTTCTGCGGTTTGTATCTTAATGTTACCTGTCATTTCTTCCGCAATCAATTCATCTACCCCTGACCACATATGTGAATAATGTTTTAACGTAATTTCCGGACTAGAATGACCCATACGTTTGGATAGAATCAAAACAGAAATGTTAAATTCATTAATGAGATAGGATGCATGTGAATGTCGAAGCCCTTTGGCTTGGATACGATGAACATTTGCGAGCTTTGCATAGCGTTGAATAATTCTAGCAAGTGTCGATTTAATCATCGGTGTTCCATCATAACTAAAAACAAAATCGTCAATCCCTATTTTTGATTGTCGTTGTTTCCATTCTTGCAACACTTGTATCGTATCTTCATCCAAAGAAATAATCCGTTTGCCATCCTCTGTTTTCGTATAATCTTTTCGCTTCCAATTACTTTTATTTCGTAAATACAAGGAATGATGAATGCGAAGTCGTTTATTTTTAAAATCTACATCATCCCACCACAGGGCTGTCCCTTCACTAACACGTATTCCTGTCATGAAATACGTCCACAACATCACAAAACATAAGTGTTCATAAAAATCATCCAGACAGATTGTAGAAATTACCTTCTCAAATTCTGTTTTTGTCCAATAAGGAACAACCGCTTTTCCTTTAGGAATAGCTTTCACTTTTTTAGATACATTTACTTCTAGATATTGCATATCAACTGCCATATCTAGACTTTTACGAAACATACCAAATACCAAACTTGCATATGCCTGAGAATAACCAGCACCTTTATCAGAAAGTAACCAGGTTCGATAACGTTGGACATCTTCTACTGCTAAAGAACGGAGCTCAATGTTTAAAAAACGATCTCTCATACTTTCCAACGTTCGTTCGCGAACATAAAAGGTACTTTCTTCTACTTCTGTTTCATAAGCTGGAATGTACACAGTATCCATGAATTGACCATATGTCATATGATAATTTCCATAACCATTTGCTTGATGATATTCATTTTTTACCCGTACTAATTCTTTATAAGCTTGTAAAGCAGAAGTAAACTTTCTTCCTTGTTGATTGGTGCGTCCTTTTTTTCGGAGTCGTTTTCCAGTAATGCGATCCGTTCCTAATTCCGTTTCATAAAAATATTGGCCATTGTTATCAATATAAACCCCTGCATATTTGGTTTTAGCCATGACTGTCTTCCTCCAATTCTAGTTCACAACCTAGAATCGATTCGACTGTCATTTTTGGTACACGCCCTAAGCGTTTATTATTATAAAATGGATACCCTTTTTGTACCATGATCTGTTTCGCTTGTCTAATAATTCGTATCGAAGTATATTTAGGATATCCAAGTTGAATTAAATCATCTTTTGTAATCAGTTCCTTCATTATATATACCTCCTTTTCAGTAACAGAAGAATACATACTAGAAACAACGATAATTTAATACTATTAAAAAATCAGACGGCTGTTGGTACAGCTCCACGGGAATTTCACCCCTGCAAGTATTTCTTCCAGCTCTACTCATAGCTTGCGACGCTTTGAACGCTCGAACCATGACGATAGAGGAGTATCATTATCCAGACTGATGGGTTATCGCCAGCAATCCACCACGATTGTATTAGACTCATAGATTATCGCTCGTTTCTATCGAAAGTCAAGGCGTATGAATCAAGTGGCTCTGCATCAGTAGAACGTATCTGAGTTTCAGTTTATACTGCACAGCGTTTTCTTCTGTGCTTTCTTTGTCAAAGAACAATATATATGCGAAAGGGAAAACATAACCATGTAATCAAATCTTGAAAGCTAAAATGGCTTGCATCAGCTTCGAACGTAAACGTTCACGTGTATCTTCATCAATGCCCCAATACGTATTGCCTTGTTCATCATAAAGTTTACGCATCGACAAACTAGTCATGTAGCTTCCATAATGTAAAACAACTAGTTTCATTGCTTCTGGTTCACCCTTATTTGCAGCTAAAATGATTGGATACGGTAATAAACCACGTTCGTTGTCTTTTGTGTTAACATCAATCATCCCAGTCATCTGCATGTTCCTCCAAAAATCGCTTTAACCTTTTAAAAGAGCTTGTCCGTCTATATTGAACTGTACTACGAGGAATCTCTAGTAGTTCAGCTATTTCTACATCTGATTTATCAAAAAAATAGTATAGTAGGACTGTCTTACGCTTTTCTTTCGGCAAAGTACGCATCGCTTCAGCAAGTAATTTCAGAGTGATTTTCTTTCCAGCCACTTGAAAACATTCTCCATCTTCTCCCTCATATTGTTTATCTAAGATATAAAGTTGATTTGCTTCTTGTGGTGTGAGATCCGAAAATGTCATCTCTTTTGTTAGCCGTTGTTGCCTTTCGTTATAAATATTAATTGCTTCATTCTTCAATACGCGTTTACAAAAGGCGTTAAATGCACAGCGAACTTGCCACTCGGTACGATTTGGTACTATCATGCATTTCCTCTCCCTTCGCAACTGCAAAGGTGGGTGATGATTTCCCCTTTCATAACCTTCAACAAGCTTTTTTGTGAAATGCCAAATAACGGAGCAATATTTTTGAAAAATATCATTAAATGAAAAAATCCAACTGAACATAAGTCAGCTGGATCAAAAATGTATATCTTCTTCAAATCCCATAGAACCCCAAATCTTTTTCATGTAATGCTAAAAACCAATTGCTGTTCACAGCGTCTGTTATGCCCTCATGGAAGATTTAACAAGATAATAGCTGTAAAACCAGATAGTTAGTAAGCGTTTTATGTTTTTTTCATGTAACGGTATTTATTTAAACTGTTTTAGATGATCATCCTTCGTAACAATAAATATCATAACTGCAAGTACCTCAACCAATCTAAAAAGGGTTTAAAAATTCGGCACTATCGTATAGTCCAACTTAATTTTATCACTTTGCCTAGCTTGGCAACTTGTACTTCTATAGTTTTGTGCTTCCAAGGTAATAACTCCCTATAGAACGTAAGTGTTTATCTAACGAATATACTAGCGGAATACCTGTTGGTACATTCAAATCAACAACCTCCGCGGGACTAAGATTGTCTAGTATTTTAATTAATGCCCGCAAGCTATTGCCGTGTGCAACAATAATTACACTTTTACCTGATTTGATCTGTGGTATAATTTCATTATTCCAATAATCTTTGACCCGAAAAGCTGTTTCCTTGAGACTTTCAGTTAACGGAATACGTTCGTCATCAATATCACGATATCTAACATCATATCTTGGATAACGTTTATCATCCTTTGTCAAGGCAGGAGGCAACATGTCATAACTTCTACGCCATAATTTAACCTGATCTTCTCCATATTGTATAGCAGTAGTTGTTTTACTCAATCCCTGAAGCGCACCGTAATGACGCTCATTAAGCTGCCAAGACTTGTATACAGGGATCCACAGTAAATCCATTTCTTCAAGCACATAATCTAGTGTTTTAATTGCTCTCTTCAAATATGAGGTGTAGGCTACATCAAATACGAATTGCTCTTCTTTGAGTATTTTTCCCGCATGCTGGGCCTCTTCAATGCCTTGATCCGACAAGTCTACATCCGTCCAACCTGTAAAAAAATTTGCTTTGTTCCACTCACTTTCTCCATGTCTAATCAAAACCAACTTATACATGTATTATTGTCTTCCTTTCCGATGAATTTCTTTTACTAGTTATCCAGTTAAGTCACTCTATCAATAAACTATTTCGATTTTAAAATTATCAAGCCTTAAAAGCTGCATATTGTGGGCATATATGAAATTTAATATCATCATTGGAAGGCCAGATACACCTTGATTTAGATGAAAAATGCTTTGGTAGCGAGAATAAATGTCTGAAGTATGCTCTTGACAAGCCCCTTAGTAATGCATAGACTTTAATATAATGATTGTTTAATTAAATAAATGTGTTATCAAAGGAGTGGCTACGATAAAAAATAAGGAAATACTTCACGATCACGATAAAAATTTAAGCTATGTTTTAAAGCACATGCCTGATGTCCAATTTTTCCTGGAAGGATCTGCTGTTTTTCAACAACTAAGTGATGGCTCGCGTCTTCAAATCCTTTGGCTACTCTGTCACTGCGAAGAATGTGGACACAATATTTCAACTGCTCTTGACATGAGTCCCGCATCCGTTTCTCACCACTTGAAAGTGTTGAAATTACATGATTTAATCAAAAGTAGACGTGCGGGAAAAGAAGTTTACTATTCACTTGCTGATAGCGAAAAAGCTCGTCTGGTTCATCAAATGGTAGATGACTTTTTTAAAATGAGTTGTCCGTTGAAAGGACTTTAAATTAATAATAAAAGGGGAGCGCATTATATACAGAGCCCTAGATACCTCCCCTATAACATTATGCCACTGCCCCTTGGCGACCTTCTTCTTCTTGTTTTTGGGATTTTTGTATAGGCGTGTTGAATTTTTTAACGTTAAGTGCCCTTATTGCGTTGAGTATTGCTATGACAGATACCCCAACATCAGCAAAAACAGCTCCCCACATCGTTGTCATGCCAATTGCCCCTAGAATAAGTACAATTCCTTTGACACCCAATGCAAAAATAATGTTTTGTTTAGCGATACGGAGTGTCTTTTTACTAATCTTCATCACTGTAGCAATTTTGGATGGCTCATCAGTCATGATTACAACATCTGCAGCTTCAATTGCGGCATCTGAACCCATACCACCCATAGCAATTCCAATATCCGCTCGGGCAAGAACCGGAGCATCATTGATGCCATCACCGACAAACGCCAGTTTTCCTTTATCAGCTCGCTCAAGGACTGGGGCGTTATTGATACTATCACTAACAAAGGCCCGTTTTCCTTTTGCATTTTTATGCCGCATTAATTCTTCCATGTGTTCCACCTTGTCCGCAGGCAATAGTTCCGTATATGCTTTGTCTAAATTGAGCGTATCGGCAACCTTTTTCCCCACCGCATCGGTATCACCAGTTAGCATAACGGTCAGCTTGATTCCTAACGATTTTAAAGCCGTAATAGCATGTGAGGCGTCCTGTTTAATTTCGTCCTCAATGAGGATATATCCCATGTACTCATTGTTTACGGCTAAATGAACTACAGTGCCTACAAGATTCCTATCTTGATAAGATATGCGTTCACGTTTCATAAGTTTAGTGTTTCCTGCCAACACGACTTTGCCGTCAATCACAGCTTTCACACCATGTCCGGCGATTTCTTCTATATCTTTAATACGGGAGGAATCAATTTTTCTTCCATACGCCTTCTTGATACTCTGTGCGATGGGGTGGTTAGAGTAATCCTCCGCATATGCTGCCAATTCCAACAACTTATGATCAGGCACTTTATCAGAATTTATCTCACTAATCATGAAGCTCCCTTTGGTTAGTGTACCGGTTTTATCAAACACGACTATCTCTGTGTTGGCCAAAGCTTCTAGATAGTTGCTTCCTTTCACTAAAACACCAGATTTGGATGCTCCACCAATTCCTCCAAAGAAGCTGAGCGGTACCGAGATAACCAAAGCACAAGGACAAGAAATAACTAGGAAAATCAGTGCTCTTTCAATCCACATAACAAACGGTTGACCCGTGATGAGAGGTGGGACGATAGCCAAAATGACCGCAGCTAACACAACAAATGGTGTATAGTATCGGGAAAATTTAGTAATAAAGTTTTCACTTTTACTCTTTTTATCTGACGAGTTTTCAACTAATTCTAAGATCTTCGCCACCGTAGATTGACCGTATTCTTTATTCACTTGAATGGTTAATTTACCGGTTTGGTTGATACAACCGCTAATCACATCTTCTCCTACCTGTACCTCTCTTGGTACGGATTCACCTGTTAGAGCCGAGGTATCAATTGCAGAAAAGCCGTCTGTAACTATCCCATCGAGAGGGATTCGTTCGCCAGGCCTTACCACAACAATTTCATTAATTTTTACTTCTTCTGGATTAACCTGTAGCAATTCCCCATTTCTTATCACATTGGCATAGTCGGGGCGAATATCCATCAATTCGGATATGGACTTGCGAGATTTTGAAACAGCATAGGATTGAAACAGCTCACCGACTTGAAAAAAGAGCATAACAGCAATACCTTCTGAATACACTCCAAGGCAGAAAGCGCCGATCGTGGCTACTGACATCAGGAAATTCTCGTCGAAGACCTGTCCTCGTGTAATGTTTCTTGCTGCTTTCCATAAAATATCTCCTCCAACGATGAGATATGGTACGAGATACATCAGGAATTCAGGAAAGCCATCTAACTTTAAAAAAAATGTTACTACAAATCCAGCGGAAGCAATAAGGATACGTAGTAATCGTTTTTTTTCTTTCTTTGACATGTTTGTACCCTCCTCATATTCGAGTCAGCAGGGACTGCACTACAGCCACTACTGACTCAAATAATTCAATTTGAATGTAGTCAATTGTGACCATTCATTATGAACTGATTCGACGTGAAAAAATATCCATTAGCTTAGCCCTCTATCGACACATCTGAATCAATTCTTTTTATAATCTTCTTGCTTTGTTTAAGAACGGCATCGAATTTATCATCTGGGGCTTCAAGAATCATTCTTTGAGCCATAAAATTCACCTTTACATCGGTAACATTATCAAGCTTGCGAATGCTATGCTCAATCTTTGCCGCACAACTTCCACAATCCACATCATGCAACTTATAGGTTTTTTTCATAAAACAATTGCTCCTTTCTATTATTGTCTATATAATTAAACTATAATACAATCAAATGATCGTTTGATTGTATGTATTTCAAGTATATTAACTCTGTAATTAATTTTCAACAAGATTAGGGAAACTAGACTAATTGGATTAAAAGTTTGGCTGATTGGAATAAATTTCATTCACACAGATAGATAATCATTGTTCTATCTAATTGAAGCTAGTAACATGATTGTTAATTATTATTCTAAATGTATTACCTATAAGCGGAATAAATGAGTTCCGTATCGGAGGAAGGAAGAAAGAGTATGAAGGGATTTTCTCATTCACATATTAATACAAGCATGAACTTAGTGCGGGATGATCACCATGTTGTTTATCGCATGAATCCATATGAAGGGCAAGGAATTGCATCTGTCTATTCTGTATTGCCAGGCGTTGAAGTGATTATCTTTAATTTTGAAGCGAGCCACTATATGCCAACACTTCACCCAAACCTCCATATTTTGGAATTGAATCACTGCTTTAAAGGGCGAGCTGAGTGTAAAATGAAAGATGGATGCCTGCAATATATAGGAGAAGGTGATTTGTTCATGAATACGATGAGCAACCACAGTGACCGTATTGAATTTCCATTAGAGTACTACAAAGGTATAAACATTACGATTGATTTGGATAAGTTTATAGATCCACTATCTGATTATCTCCCTGATATTCCAATTGATATTCCAAATCTTGTTAACCGCTATTTTTCAAACGATGAATGCTTTTTTATACAGGCGAAGAAGGGTATTCAACATATCTTCAGTGGTATGTATTCGATTCCACTTGAGGCTAGAGACAATTATTATCGGCTGAAGGTTCTGGAAATTTTGATATACCTTCATTATTTTGATACAACTAAAGAGCAACAGAAGAAATTTTATGCCCGGCAACAAGTTGATATTATTAAACAGATTAAAAAGAAGATAACGGAACAATTTGAACAGAGGTTTACGATTGATGAACTAGCAAGACAATATTGTATCAGTCCTACTACCTTAAAGGCTACTTTTAAAGGTGTATACGGGGTTTCCATCGGGGTATATATGAAAGAGTATCGTATTAGGAAAGCGGCTTCTATGTTACTTCAGACTCAAGAAAGCGTTGGGGAAATTGCCTCGACAGTAGGGTATAAAAGTCAGAGTAAATTCGGGGCCGCTTTTAAAGAATTGTATAAAATAAGTCCTCTCGAATACCGAAGTAAGTATGATAAAGAAAAAAGTTACAAACCTTCTGAATAGGAGGACTCATGTTAGGATTCTATACTTGTTTTTCTATTATTGGTGGGATCTCCTTTTTGAAAATAATTGAGCTAAAAAGAAGTGGTCGATTAACGCATGTATTCAAATGGGTTAATCGACCGACTAAATTAAATGCTGTTTTAAACGTTGACCAGTTAACATTAGTAATTACATAAATAATGAATTTAAATTCACAATGCTGGACACAGTTTTATTCAATAATTTAAGCTAAACATACTCCAATTATGAGAAAGTATCCTACATCAATTTTACTTTGCACATACCCAGTGGTCTAAACACACAAAAGAACATAGTCATAGTTCCCCACAGGATATTGAACCTTCCGTTTTTTGACTACGTTTAGAGTTTAACTTCATCATGCCTATCGTCCCCTTTGACGATGCTGTCTCTTTGATCGATCATTGTTTGAAAAAATTTTAGCGATGCCTGCAGCTCTGATTCAGAAAATGAATCAAATACATTAATAAATCTACGCTCTATCTTTTCATGCATCATGGTGTGCAGCTCAAAGATCTGTCTACCTTTGGGTGAAAGGTAGAAATATACTTCTTTTTTGTTATCGTTCATCTGGCTTCGTTTAATATAGCCCTCCTTGATTAGATTGGAGCTGATTTTCGAAATACTCGCCTTGGATAAATTCATTTTCTCTGCAATAGATGTGTTGTTTATTGGCTCGTTATTGCCGATGCAATCAATGACATGAACACTTGTCATATTGTTTGGCCATGAGGTAATCCCCTGCAGCCGTGCGAGATGAACAAACTCATCAATCTCGGTAGAGAAAATTTGTTCAAATAAATGCGTAAAATGGAGAAAGCGTTCGTATAGCAATCGCTTAAGTCCCTCTGTTGGCTTCATTATCCTTATCATCCCTTTTCTGCAAAATTTTATTTTATACTGACAATTAATATAACCTAAAATTAAAGTTGAGTGTAATTTAATAAAGGGCGGTAGAATATCTAATCTGATTATAAAATAGGGTATTCAAAAAAATAGGCTCCATTCTAAGCCAAGTCCCCCATCTTGAACTGTTGTTAAACCTCTTCTCCTTACAAAACACTTTCTATTAAGGATATTGTTTACTCGTAAACTAACATATCACATTCATTATAGACAATCAATTTTTGAATATTAAAGTATAATTCATGGCTGTCATTCATAATTATACTTATTTGTCCAGTCATTTTTCTGACTTTGCTCACACTTTAATATGACACCAAAAAATTGACAAACCTCATTTACATATTATATGGTTTACCTGTAAACAAAGTATATGAATATAAGTTAAAAACTCAATTTATTATTGTACTTTATTTTGTTTATATGTTAACAATAAGGAATATGGAGACATGGAAATCTCGAAACTTTTAAATTGACACTGGAAAAAAGCTTTTGAAAAGTGAATTCTTGAGTCTTCAAATAACATGGAACTTGAATAAAACATTTTTATTCGATATACATTCAAAATCAAGATAATCTTTTGTCAATGACTAGTAAATAATATTTAAATACTACAAATTGATTTATACTAGTATCTTTCTATGCTTTTATGTTTCCGTAGACCATAAACTTTTCCTTTGGGAAACTTTGTATTCATAACCTAAACGAATGGGAGGTTATATTGAACAGAATAGGGACAGGATTACAGATTTATTAAATGATTCTTAATGATGGATATATTAGCCCTTTGAAGGCCAATCCATATTGGATATCCGAAAAACAGAATCATTAAAAAAACAAGTTAGGGTAGGAGTTTTAAGATGACAGGAAAACAAAAAATATTACTTTACTCCATATGTTATATGGTGTTGTTTAATGCAATGAACGTAACAATGATGAATGTAGCGATTCCGGAATTCAGGAAAGTATTTATATTAACGCCTTCTGAAGTAAGTTGGATTACAGCCATTTTTAGCTTATTCAACGGTATTGCAGCTGTTGTCATTGGAAAATTATCTGATAGGTTTCCTATACGTCGATTATTTGTTATTGGAATGGCTATGTTTCTGGTAGGTTCCCTAATTGGATTCATGAGCCCAAACTATTCATTCATTATCATAGCTCGAATCCTTCAAGGAATTGGGGGAGGTACTCTTCCCACATTAAGTCTTGTAGCTGCCGCACGATATTATCCTGAGAAACAACGTGGTTATGCACTTGGTATGGTATTTTCCATGGTTGCGTTTGGTAGTGCAATCGGTCCAATAATGGGCGGGTTTTTAACCGATTTATTCGGGTGGAGAAGTTTATTTTTAATATCGTTTTTAAGTTTAATTACTCTTCCGTTATATCTTAAATATGCACCGAAAGAAGAGGAAGTTAAGAGCGACAATCGTTTTGATATGGTGGGAGCCATTTTATTCATGCTAGCCATTACATCGCTGCTGATGGGAATTAATGTGACAGCCTGGTTATTTGTCATTGCAGTGATCTCTTTTGCCCTTTTCGTTTGGCAAGCTCAGAATACAAACGAACCATTTATTAAAATTGAAATATTGAAAAACGTCCCATTTAGTCTCGTTCTTTTCATGGGTTTATTAAATTCTATAGCTTATATGGCGATGATTTTCATTATTCCTTTAATGCTCTCAAAAGTAAATGAAATGTCAAACAGTTTAATTGGTCTTGTTTTGTTCCCAGGTGGATTGATGACAATGATATTAGGGTCTCGGATTGGAATAATAATTGCCAAACGCGGCAATCGTTTCATGAATCAATTTAGTTTTACAATCATGGCCATTGCTTTTCTGGCTCTTTCCACAATTGTCGGGGCCTCTCCTATTTGGATTTCAGTGTTACTGATTCTTGTATGCTTAGCCTTCACTGCAAACCAATCGGCTCTCACAAACCGCATATCGGAAGTATTGCCGTCCAATGAAACTGGTACTGGTACAGGATTATTCACATTTATGATTTTTTTAGGGGCTGCATTTGGCTCTGCGTTGTTTAGTCGTTTTCTTGAAATCAATACTAAACAATGGAATCTATTAAACGGGTCTACTGATCCTTCATATAGTAATTCTTTCATTCTTGCTACCTTTATTGTAGTTTTGGCCATGGTTGTGCTTGCTTTGGAGAGATCAATGGCAAAAAAACAAGAAATGCGATTTCATGATAAACATTTTAAAGATAAGTTTGGTTTATAGTTTTTAACAACTTCTAAATTATTCTTTGCTTTAATTAATGGGGTTTATAAAATTGAACCACCAACTCTATAATTACAACCGAAAATATGTTTGATTTCTAGGATTATATTAATCTGCTAAACAATTGGAGGGATTATATTGAACTTACCCAAGACGATAACAGAACGCAGATCCATCCGCAAATACAATGGAATTCCGGTAGAACAAGAACTAATCATTTCTTTACTGTATAAGGCAGCTAATTTACATGGCAATGAGGAAACACCAAAGTGGCGTTGTATTTACTATGGCACATATGAATCACGTCAAAGGCTAGCTGTGAATATAACAGCTAAATTGAAGGAAAGCAAACTCGGAAAAATCGTTCTCAATAAAATGATTGACTTTTTAACGAAAAAAGTAGCGGAGACTCCTGTCAACTTGGTTTTCATTGCAGAATCTGCTAATAATCAGCAACAAAGTGATAAAAATTACGCCTCAGTATGTAGTGTCATGCAAAATTTTCAACTTTTAGGTTGGGAGAAAGGTTTGGGGATGCTGTGGTACACAGATCCAATAATTCAAGGTGAATCATTCTTTAAGGAAATCGGTTTGCAAGAAGGAGAAAGGTTTGCTGGAATTTTAAATATAGGATACTTTGATAAAATGCCAAGGGGAAGAAGGAGAAGAACATCGGCAGAACAGAAGTGGACTGTAATTGGAGAGAACGATTGGAAACATTCAGAAAAACTTCAGGTTACTTCACAAACTGTTCTTGAAATGCTGAATCAAGCCATTTGGGCTCCGAACCACGGACTACGACAACCATGGCGTTTTATATATGTAACAAACGAAAAGACAATAGGGAAACTTCAAACGTTAAATAGGGATATTTCTGTCCCCTTCCTATTAGTTGTTGCAAAAGAAGAAGAGGATTTTCACAAGCGGGAAGAGGATTTCGCAGCGATAAGTTGTTTGGTTCAGAATTTCGAATTGTTAGCTAAATCCAAACAGTGGCAAGTGCTTCGCAGCATTCCAAAGTGGATTTATGATCAGGAACGATGTAAGCCATTTGGAGTTAATCCACAGGAACGTATTGTAGAGGTGCTGGAGTTTAAGGGAGACGATGGATACTCGAATTCTCTATTAGCTCCCCCAATGGTTAACATCACGTATCTTTAATCATGCGATTGGGATATTGGTAGTATGCGTTTCGATTAAAACTGAAAAAACTAAGATACTACTTTAAAAGGATCAATGCAAGAGCATAGTATTTTCTTTCACTGAGAATGATTATCGTTATTGATATGTTTTGTTTGTGACATGATGCTTATTAAAATAGTTTATATATAATACAAAAATTAGTTTCAAATATTATAAATATATTGGGGAGGATAATAAAGATGTTTAATATGCTATTTCAATCACATTCAGGTTTGTGGGAAATCACTATCTTACTTTTTTTCATTTCATTTATCTTATTGAAAATGGGAAAACCTAAGGGTAAAAAAATAATTCATATGATATTACGTCTGATTTATGTAATCATGATCATTTCTGGGCTGGGTATGTTAATTATGCTCAAGTTCCCATGGTTATATGTTATCAAAGGTATTTTAGCATTATGGCTTATCTGGATAATGGAACTAATACTTTCAAAATCGGTGGTAAGAAAGGAGCGCGGTCCTTCTACAAAAAGCTATTGGATTCAATTTATTATTGCTTTAGTACTGGTTGTATTAATTGCTGCCAAAATCATTAGCTTTTAGCTATTTTGGCGAATTTCAAATGATGGAATAAATGGGATCATGATATCTTCCCATGGAGATTGAAAGGTTTTGATTGGAATATCTATTCTCCTGATGATCTGTTACTAGGAAGAAATACAGCCCCTAACAAGGAGGCACTTTAAAAGTAATTCCTATCATGACAATAATACGTACGTACATGAAACAATAAGTGCAATAATGCAACAAGGATATGTTGCTCTACAAGAATTCTATAAATTCCTCGCTAGGTGAGGCTCCTATGTGGAGATACGCTACTGCCCAGAAATGTCTAAAGACTCCAATGGGTTAACAGGAATCATCGACTTAAGGTGGTTTTTAATGTAGCTAGATTATTTTCTTATGCCACATAGTGCTAAAGCTCTGCGAAAGAGGTTTATTCACTATGCTCTTTAATAGATGAACACACCCCTTTTTGCAGAGGGGTGTTTTTTAATACTTAGAAAAAAGTGTATGTTCCAGTTGAATGATAAAAATTAATTGAAGGAATACACAATCAAAGCTGAATGAAAGGGGATGGTGGGGATGGCTGATCCTTCTGATGGTTTGTTGCTAAAGAGGAAATATAAAAATCCCCTAACAAGGGGACTTATTTAAGGGAGGTCTCTATTATGACTAATAATATGTACGCACATGAAACAACAGGAGCAATAATGAAACAAGAATATGTGGTTCTACAAGAATTCTCCACAATTGAGCAGGCAATTTACTATTTGCGCAAAAATGTTCAAGGGAAAAGAAACATCCATTATGTATACATGGTTAACGAATCTCAGCAATTAACTGGAGTACTATCAATACGCGAACTATTATTAGCTACAAATGCTTATATGCTTACGGATGTTATGAAAAGGGAAATTGTTAGTCTTCCAACTGATTTAGATCAAGAAGAAGCAGCGAAAGTCTTTCGAGATAAGGATCTCGTTTCTATTCCAGTAATTGATGACAAAAGGAAATTAAAAGGTGTAATCCATGTAGAAGATATTATTGATGTTATTCATCAAGAGGCAGATGAAGATATCGGGATGCTTACGGCTTCAGGAAAAGAAATTGATTTTCGGACAAAACCATTAAAAGCTGCTGGAAGGAGGCTTCCATGGCTTATAATATTATTATTTGTTGGCCTTATTTCTGGTGGAATTATTGAAAGATTTGAAGAAACATTGGAACAAGTAGTTGCACTTGCATTCTTTATGCCGATGATTGCTGGGATGACAGGAAACACTGGGACTCAATCACTCGCTGTCGTTGTTCGTGGCCTAGTATCAGAAAAATTAGATATGAAAAAGACAGCTAAACTTTTATGGAGAGAGTTACTGGTCGGAATTATTATTGGAATAACCTGTGCTATCGTTGTTGCACTTATTGCCTTTGTGTGGAGAGGAAGCTTGATGCTTGGATTTGTCGTGGGCATATCACTTCTATGCACTCTTATTATTGGGACACTTGCCGGAACAATTATTCCACTAATTCTTTATAAGTTCAATGCAGATCCAGCAGTTGCCTCAGGACCACTCATTACAACGATAAATGATATTTTGTCACTACTTATTTATTTCGGGATTGCTACAATGTTTATTTCTAAAATCATGTAAAAATACAATTTAATCAAATTGATAGCTTATATTTTAATTGAAAATGAGTTTCTTAAATTACTATCATCAGCAAATGTTTGAACCATTTTCAATATTTTCACAAAAGAATTTCTGTTAAATTAATAACCATATGAAATATTAACTCGATGTTATAAGATTGTGTCTTTTAAAATAACTATCAATATTTTTAAAAATGACTTTTTTCCCAAAAAGGTTCAATCGCCACCAATTAGACTGATAATTCTAATAGAAATTAATATTCAATGTTGGTTGTTTTACCATGTTCAGGAAAAAAAGACGTTCAAATTTGATTAAGATCAAATATTTCCCAATCATATTGTTTATTAACTTAGGAAAGATTGAATAACTGGTGAGAACCTTTTCAACTAGAAATGGATTGTCTTCAGAAAAGATAGCTGATTTACTATCTATCAATAATTCAATGATCTGAATAGACTCAACTATGATTGACAGCTCCGCAAAAGTTGACTCGAATTGAACTAGTCTATACCGTGATTCTTTATATGATAAAAGAACTAAGTGAAATTCCAGCATTGAAACTCCCTAAATCTCTATCGGTCTATCTTAAAAAGGGTCATAAAAATACAACCATTTATAAAATAAAGCCAACAGAGGAAAGCTCACGGTCCAAAATTAGAACAGGAAGCCATCGAGAATTTTTCAATTATTAGGCAAGTATTGAATACATTCCTTCTGTCTCAAAACAGACCATATCAACTTGAACAATTGCCCGTTAAAGAACAAAAGATCTCCAAAATCTGAATCTAATTTCCATAATTACCCAAAATCCCAAAAATGTATATAATACCTTAAAAAAGATGCCCCTAGCCATATCGAGGAGATAGATTCATTTGACCGATCTTAGATATTACAAATTAATTAAGAAAATCGTAAAAATCTTAGTTTTTGGATTCTATCCAATCAATTTCACATATACAAAAAATAGCGAGGTCATTGGTTTAGACAATGATAAAATTGAATCACATTATTAAATAAAAGAGCATTTTTTTGGAGGAATTAGATGTATGTCAGAGGATAATATTACTCGATTACAAATAAAAGATAAAGAAATTATTTTAATTGGTACGGCCCATGTATCAAAGGCGAGTGCAGAACAAGTAAAAGAAGTAATTGAAATGGAGCAACCTGACGCCGTCTGTGTGGAACTTGATGCCGAGCGTTATCAATCCATTCAGGACGGCAACAAATGGAAGGACATGGATATCTTTAAGGTCATTAAAGAGAAAAAAGCTGCACTGCTTTTAATAAATCTTGCTATATCTTCTTTCCAAAAACGAATGGCGAAACAATTTGGAATTGAAGCTGGTCAGGAAATGATTCAAGGGATTGAATCTGCAAAAGAAGCAGGCGCAGAACTTGTTTTGGCGGATCGTAATATTCAAATCACCTTTTCGCGGATTTGGGGATCTATTGGTTTGAAAGGCAAGTCAATGTTGCTAATGCAAATTATTGCCGGTATTTTTAGTAGTGAAAGCATTTCAGAAGAAGAACTGGAAGAAATAAAACAACAGGACACCATTAATGCCATGTTGCAGGAATTCACCGACCATTTCCCAAGATTAAAAAAGCCATTAATTGATGAACGGGATCAGTACTTGGCTCAGAAAATCAAAACAGCACCAGGGGATAAAGTTGTTGCAGTTCTAGGGGCTGCTCATGTATCAGGTATCCAGAAAGAGATTCAAAAAGATCATGACTTAAAACAGTTAACGACAAAACCGCCTAAATCAATCACACCAAAGATAATCGGTTGGGCGATTCCAATTCTAATTATCGGAATCATTGTTTATACCTTTGTTGCCAACCCTGCTGCAGGATGGCAACAGATGATTAGCTGGATTTTATGGAATGGTTCTTTGTCTGCGATCGGAACAATCATTGCTTTAGGACATCCATTAGCAATATTAACCGCTTTTATTGCGGCACCGTTTACTTCCTTAAATCCCCTTCTTTCAGCTGGTTTGTTTGCAGGGTTTATCCAAGCTTACTTTTGGCGACCGACTGTAAGGGATTTTGAAGACTTGTCAGAGGATGTTTTTTCCGTTAAAGGTTTCTGGCATAATAAAGCAACAAGAATACTACTGGTCATTGTATTTTCCAATCTCGGAAGTGTTTTAGGTACATTTGCTGGTGGAGTGGATGTCATCCATTTATTTTTTCGAAATTTATAAGGGCTAACTTTTATATTGCTTAATCAATAAATATGAACTTTAATGAAAGAAAGGAATATACTAACATAAGAATAAAAATAAGAGATATTGCGATGACACAATATCTTTTATTTTCTCTATTATATTCATTTTACTATCGTCTAATTAATCCACAATCATCCAGTTTGTATCTTTCTCTAATATTAATACATACTGTGAAACTTGCGTTACTTTGGTTGTTTCATCTAAATATTGCACTGATAAACAAACTTGCACTTGATCTCCTGATTGTTGAAGTACAGGATTGATGAACTCTGAAAATGTATAGTCTTTATTGATAGAAGGCAATGCATTATTTTTCACGTAATAAGCGAGCTCCTTATCCGTCGCAGTCGGATAAAATGTAAAGAACGTCTCCAAAAATTCCATCACTTCTTTTTCTGTATCAGAACCAACTGTTCCGTCACTTTCAGGTTGTTGTGGCTCAAAATCTGATTTATGTGGTATGCTCCATAAAGTGGGGTTTTTTGTAATCACTAAGTTTCCCGCATTATCTTGATGAAGTAAAATTCGATAGGTGGAACGAATCCTTTGGCTATCTTTATCTTCCGTAATCTTTTGTTCTACTGCATATACAACCGCATAAGCATTATCCTCTTCTTCTGATACTGACCAAATATCAATATCACTCACACTCGAACTAGTAGGAATATCATCCCTAACCGTATCAATATTTAAAGCTTGTAATTCCTCTGTTAGATAAAGACTTAATTTTTCTTCTCGGCGTTCAATAGACTCTTTATTATTTTCCCACGTATAGTAATTTTTCACAAAGTTTTTCGTAAAGCTTTCAATCGCATTCGTATCTATCATCTTGGTTTCAATGACTTCTCTTTCATGGATCGTATGTTGATCAATAGCTGTAAAGTTCTTAAAAATCCCAAAGACAAGGCTACTAATTAATACAATCCACAAAACAGTCACGGATTTCTTACGCGTACCAACACTTTTTACCTTTGCTTTCGATAACTTTGTTTCCACCGTTTGTTTTTCTTTTTTTCTAATTATATTTTTCATCCATTTCAACCCTTTCTATTGTTTAATTCGTCCGGCTCCAATTAGATGTTTTTGCCAATAAGCAGTCGTTAAGTCTGCATAGCCAATCGGATCACCTGCGTTATACATTTGATTGTCTCCCAGATAAATTCCAACATGAGTGACATACGTTCCGGCATTATACGTGGAGTGAAAGAACACTAAATCACCTGGCTTTGCTTCTGATAAAGGGATATGCTCTGTAAAGTCATATTGTTGTTGTGCTGTTCTTGGTAAATTAATTCCAGCCTTTTGATAACTCCATTGTGTAAGCCCACTACAATCAAATGAAGTGCTTGGGTTAGCCCCCCCAAATACATAAGGATAGCCTTCGTATTTCAATGCTTCATCCATCACTAGTTGCACAAGGTCACCATCAAATTGTGGGGAGTGAAAGTATTGATTGACTAAATCTACATAAAACATGTTGCCATACAGATAACGCCAACCCCCGTTCTTTTTTACGGCAATTGGGTTGGAATAAGTCGTTTTACTTCCACCTGAATGTTTTTTCGCAAAGCTTTGGGCTAAGTCAAAACTATATTTTTTTCCTCTTTGTGCAACATAATCAATGAAACCACCACCATAGTTATACGCTTGTATGACCGTATTTCCATCTACACCTTTAGATTCTGCTGATTGAAGTAAATCCGCAAAGTATTTTACCCCTTGCTTTATAGATGCTTCTTCTGAATCTAACGTATTTGGTGGTAATCCCATTGATTCACTTGATTGCATCACATCAGTTAATTTCCCACCACTTTCCACTTCCATAATTGCGAGTAATGTTGACACAGATTCACTAACGCCATATTCTTTCGCATATTTCTCTACCATTGTTCGGTGCTTTAATACGTCTGCTGACACAGAAACGCTTCCACCACCATCCATGTCAGAATAATTTTCCTCTGATGAATCATCTTCATTGGAAATGAAAAGTGCCACAAAAACTAATAAGCCAAAAAAGAGTAGAAATCCTACTCCATACGTAATGAGCATGATTTTTAATCGCATAACCTTCATTGGCGTTCCCTCCTATTCGTAGGCACGGAACGTTTCTGAAGCTGTCTTTTCTTCAACACTTTGATTGGTTTACCTACTTGCTTCATGACTTTTCGTATTTCTTGCTTATTTTCCATTTGAGGACGTTCTTTAGAAGTTGTTCTTTTTCTTTGTGCCTGCGACTGTTCAATTTGATTATGCATCTTTTCTTGTTCGTTTGATGATGTCTTTTGTTGCTGTATAATTCTCCCCACTATCGGTTCTCTTTGAGTAACTGGTCGTGTATGACTAGATTGATCACGAGAAGGTGCACGCTTTTTATCCAATGCTTGTCGTTTATCTGCAATTGTTTGTCGATGTTTCACTGTGCGTTCTTTTGCTGCTTTTTCTCTTTGTTCTTTCGCCTGCACAACACCTTCTTTAAAATCATGAACAGGCTTTTTCAACTGTTCTTTTCCTTGCATCACTGCATATTTAGTATTCGTCGGTAAATCAACCAATTGTTCTTTTCGGTATTTGATATTTGCTCGAACCTGACTTTTTGCACCAAGTACTTTCCCAGTTACTTGACCAAACTTCTGACTTAATGAAGTTGGATTCGCCTGTTCGTTCGTCTTTTCTCGATTCTTTTTTGGTGATGATGTTAGTCGTTGTAATGGACGAAGTGGCGATGAACTCCCTTTTGTTTTTTTAGACTGACCAACTAATGCGCCAGCTGTCGCCCCTGTCGTTGCACCTGCAAGCGTACGGGTAATATTACGTTGCAATCGGCGACCACCACGATTAAACATGCGATAAGGACGACGCATTACTTTCCGGCTAATATTTTGCGAATCATTGCTTTGTAAGCTGAACATACTCATGATGTCACCAAGTTTCATGTAAATGCCCGCAAACGTGACAATCTGTAAGAAGGCAATTAAGAAAAATGGATAACTCGTTGTTAAACTGTACAGCATGGAGGAAATACTAAAAGCAACGGTAATAATTAACGTGATGCCCGCACGAAGCATGATCACATTAAACAATTTCATAATCGCTTGTTTTCCCATGTTTTCAAAAGTTGGAATCATAGATAATAGAAAACTAATCGGTAAAAACATCGCATAAATAATAAACAGAATTTGTGAGAAAATCATAATACCCGATAACAGGAAAACAAAAATGGAAATCCCAATGTTAAATAGAAATAAAAAGAAGACCATGCCTAAACGTGTAGTGGTCTTCGTAATCGTTAAATTTTTATTGTCATGATCTTCAATTTCTGCTTTTACCGCATTCTCACGATCTTTTCCGTTATTGGCATCCGGACTAATGGAAACTAATGTATTAACACGATCTTCGCCAATCGTTTCTTTATCCGAATCATCAAATTGCAAGAGCATCCAAGGCTGCTCGACTTGAATAGAAAAGAGATTATCCCGTATCATATCCACACTATCTTTTCCTTGACTAGTAGAGCTTGGCATTAAGATTTTTGTTCCTAAATCTAAACTTGCTTGACTAATATCTGCTGAAAAATCATTGATTTTTGTAATGTATGTTGGTGCGTAAGCGATAAAGGAAGCAGACAAAATAAACACGACCAAAAAGTTCAGAATAGCTCGAATCGCTTTCGTTGTTTCTCGTTTCATTAATCCCGTATAAGCCACGTAAATCCCAATGACTAAAATAAACAGAAGCAAGAAACCAACATAAAATCCCGAACTACTAAAACCACTTGCTGTAATCCCCGCTAATGTTTGCATGTTTTTCCCGATGGCATCCGCTGTTTGTGAAATAAAATCGAGTGAATAGGCTTGTTGAATTAAATAGCCTGTCGCATTAGACAAATACAAACTTATAATCCAGATAAAATTGGTAATCGTATAGAGCCCATACATCACCTGTTTACCAATCCCATCATTCCAATTCCACGGAAGCCAATCCCAATCTGTATCGACATAAAAATCTAATTGGTAATGATCTAATGAATAAAGGGAATACAAGTTATCTTCTGATACCGTATCATCGACTAATCCCGCAGCTTGCGCAAAAGTACCAAGTAATAGAAGACATAGGAAAACGGCAGCACTAATCAGCACTACCGTTAAAATTATCTTTTTTAGTTTTTGTTTGTTCACATTGTCACCTCGTTTCCTTTTCATTTACAGGTGGTCGAGTGTCGAAAGCATCGAATAAATCTTCAAAGACGGGATGGACTTGAATAATTCCAACACGCCCATATAAATCTTGAATTAAGCATTGACCGTTTTCTAGTTCACGAAGTCTTCTCTGGTTTCCTTCATCTTCTTTATCGACGCCAAAGAATTCTAATGTTTTTTTAATTTCATTAATATCTCTAGAACGAAAGGCAAACTTCACACCGATATTGTTTTTTAGTTTTTCATCTGTTAAATCATCCGCATTTTGCGTCACAAAATATACACCAGCATTCATGGCACGTCCTGCACGAACCAATTTATTTGAGAGTGTTTTCCCTTGTGCGACTTGCAGGAAGGACCAAGCTTCATCCAAATCAACTATTTTAAATATGCTTCGATCAGAATGGATAAAGTCTAATGCGAAGGTGGAAATTACAATCAACATCGCAACACTAAGGAGTTCCATTGTTGTGTATTCTTCAAAACTCGTTTCCGCATCAGGTAACACCAAATCAGCTACTTGAATAATGTTTAACTGTTTCTCTAAACTAGTCGAATTTTTCACCGTTCCATCTGAAAATAGAAGGTGAGCGAAATCATAGTCCGTAAAACTTTCAATATGGTCCGCAATCGGTCCAGCTAATGGATTAGGATCACTTCTTAATTCATGAATCACAAGAAGCAAGCCACGTTCTTCCTGTTGACCAACGGCCCGAATCGCACGTCGTAATACAGGGAATTTCTCACCATCACGACTAGAGATACCTGTAAGAAAGGTAAGAATATCAATCGCAAGGCTTTCTGAATCCTTTTTCTTTTTCATAATGACAAAGGGATCAAGTAGCCCTTTGTTTGAATCATCACTTGTTAAATTAACAATATTTATTTCATGTGCCATTTCAGGCAATGTTTCTTTCCAGTTGCCACGTTCTGCCTTTGGATCAACGATAAGAGCTTGTCCGCCATAAAGAACAGCATAATATACGAGTAGGTTATTTGAGAATGATTTCCCGCCACCAAGTGAGCCTAAAAAAGCAGAAGCCAAGGCATTTGTGACCGAACCTTTGACACCTTGACTCGCTAAACTAGGATTGAGATATACATTTCTTCCCGTATCCAAGTTGTAACCAAAATAAATCCCTTCTGTTTCTCCGAGCATCTGTGTTGCGCCGAACCCAAGTCCCGCTAAAAAGTCGGATGTAACGTACTGAATATAATCATTCATATACCGTTTACTAGCAGGAATAAACTCACTGTGCAAACCAATCATATCACCAAATGGACGAACGAGTTTCACGTTTAAATCATCATAAAAATCTTTCACTTCATTACATCGTTGTTTCAGTTCATCTAAGGTAGACGCCGAAACTCGGATGACATAACTCAACTTGTACATCGACTCTTTACTTTGATCGAGTACATCTTCTAATTCATTCACTTGCTCCAACGCTTCTAGCACATTACTTCCTGTTTCATTATTGGATTCCCACGCATGATTATCTAAATCTTTCAGTTCTTTTTTCTTATTGCGCACAGTCGATAATGCTTTTTTATTCGTCACAATTTCCACATTCATGGATGTATCGATGGGGAAGGTGAATTGTTGCTGCTGATAATAAAAGATTTCATCTGATGGAAACTCCAAATCACCAACAATTGAATTAATCGTAAAATAAGCAACATATGTCGTTTGTTCTTCTTGTTTGATTTTTAAATAGCGCTGTTTTTCTTCCATTAAGCAACGTGTTGGTTTGATGATGTCATAACGCTTCACTAAAGTTTCCTGTTTTAACTTTTTTAGGGGAAGCACATAGTCATATTCCTCATAAGCAATATCTGATTGACCATGTAGATGTTCAATTAAATATCCAAAATCATTTTTATCTAAGGGACGTATTTTGAAACGCCTTGAAATTTTGTTTTGTAGCAAAGACTCCATTTTAGAAAAGCGTCTCATTTCATCATGAGGCATAGAAACAAAATCCCCCATTAAGTGATGGTTCACATCACGAACAAAAGAAGATAGTGAATTTTTAATAGATTTTCCCATGGATTTCATGGTGACTTCTTCTTCATTCAAGAGCAGCTTAAAACCAATAAAGAAGCGATAGTCTACTTGATGTTCTCCAATCATTGAAACAAGTGCTTCGGTTTGATCATCAATCCGTGCATAAGCAACATCTTTTAATCGACCAGTAACTAAGTTTTTACTTCGCTCTTGAACAGAACGAATACTACTAGCCGTGCTAATTTGCAAGGCATGAATTTTTCCATCTTGATTTTGTGCAATCAATTGGCGAAAGTGATCATGCACTTGAATTTTTTCATCTGGTGACAAAAAAGAATAGTTGTAGGGAAGCAATTCATAATAAGCAAAACATTCGCCATCATGATTGAAGACAAGATTATTTTCTATATATTTAATCGGATAACGCATGCAGTTCACTCCTTACAGCAGTAATATTCTCTTTCATTTTCACTTGTTGTAATTTGATTGGTTTCCCTGCATAAGTTAATTTAGGGCGCAAAAAGTAAGTGATGACGGATTTTAAAAAGCTATATGGCTTTTTTCCATCAAATGTTTTTTGACTCATAAACCATGTTAAACCAACAGGAATTCCCACATATTTTAATAATGCTCCATTAATCAAAGAGAGAGGCGGGATGTTTCCTAGTAGCATAACAAGTAATAGAGATAGTACAAACCATGACATTTGATTAAAGGTGACGGGGAAGGGCAAACGAAAATCATTAATTGCATAGATGACTTTTTCAACCGACCAAATACGTGTATAACTTTTTAATTTTTTCATAGGTTCTCCTTTCAAAAAGAAAACAGCCTGCATGTACACAGACTGTTTTCGCATTTTTATATTTACTTATCCAACATATTCAAACACACCATGTGAGGTAACAAGAAAACTTCCGTTTATTTCTAAATCTCTTCCAAGCGCTTGATAATCAATATAGTTCTGTAAATTAGTAGGTACTTCCCCAAGCATACCTGTTTCTTCTACATAGTAACGAGCCACATCTTCCATGTCTTCACAATCTGCATAACAAATAATATCATCTTGATTTTCTAGTAATTCTTCCAAACTATCAAACCAGTATCCTTGAATTTCAGATAGTTCATGATAAATTGGTGAGCCTTCTAATTCCTCTACCATCGCACATAACCGATTGATTTCAGAGATTGGTGTGTATTCACTAATCTCAAATGGCAATTCGTAATCATGTATGGCATATTCTTCATATTCACCGTTTAAGCCAATGCGTTCTTCCATATCTTCCATATCGATTGGTGGTGTAAACCACGCTCCAACTAATTCGCCTTCATTGTACTTACCGAGATTTGCGATATATACTTGCATGTCCATTGTTTAATCATCCTTTTATTTGATTAATAAACGACAAAAAGTAGTTAACTATTTAAAGTTAACTACTTCTTTTACTCACACAATATAATATAGTCTATCAATTTTTAAATTTAATCTTTACATGAGATTTAGTGTTACTTATGCTGCAAACAATTATAAAGAAAAACTATTGATTTTCATTCTTATTTTTTATTAAATTATAAATTGGGTAGTCTTTTATCAAAGTTTTATCCTTTTCTGATAACTTATTAAAACGATACTTAAATTCGTTGTGATTACCTAGTAATATGTCTAAGGCACATAAAATAGTTACATCATCTATATTTGTAACTTTTATTTCAGTAATTTTCATGATTTCTTCTTCAGTTAACTCTCTCTTCCTGAAAATTGCCTGCATTTTATTTATTAAAAACATAATTTCATCAGTTTGTTCATAAATATAATCATACGTGTTTGCGATCATTGTTAAAATCTCTTTTCTTTTATTGTTTTCGTTACCTGTAAAGCTCCACATTGTTCCATCTAAAACACTTGCTAATTGTTCAAATTCCTCCAGATTAAAAATAGACTTCCCTGCTATAATGTGCTAAGTTTTTTTCATATTAATAGAGGGGAGTTTTTTAATT
>NZ_WOWT01000029.1:0-51756 GCF_009746545.1 Oceanobacillus sp. AG | reverse complement strand
AATTAAAAAACTCCCCTCTATTAATATGAAAAAAACTTAGCACATTATAGCAGGGAAGTCTATTTTTAATCTGGAGGAATTTGAACAATTAGCAAGTGTTTTAGATGGAACAATGTGGAGCTTTACAACATTGGTATAACCATGAACGGGTTCTTGAAGATATTGTTCAAGGTGCATACACGCACGTCGCATTGGTAGATGGAGAAGTTGCTGGGACAATCGGAGGGGTGATGACAGGTCCAAGTGTCAGTGAGATATATGTTTTCTATGTAGATGAAAACTATAGATATCAAGGTATTGGTGCAAGGCTACTCGAGGCATTTACGATGGAACATGTAGAAAAAGGTGCAAGGGAACAGTATGTATCTGTTGAAGAGGGAAATAAACTTGGCATCCCTTTTTATAAGGCTCGTGGCTTTCGGCAGCTGGATCAGAAGGGGCGCTATTTACGACGAATTGGTTAAGGTCTGTCTTCCCAGGATTCAAGTTGGCCAACCGTGAGCACTTGCCTTTTTCCTTTAATTGCTTCAATTACACCATTAGAAATTTCCTTGTTAGTTAACCATCTAGAGTGATTGCCCTCGATTACAAAGCCCAGTTGGACTTGATGATACAAACAATTATTAGGTACAATCGTCTTTTTTTGGATTTCATCTAAGTCTGTACTGCTGCCTAGTATATGGAATAATTCCCACTCATTTTGACTTTTAGCGACTTCATTTGTGATTATTGGCAGGGCATTTTCGGCAATGGAATGAATCCATGCTACTACGATATTGATGTTGCCATTTTTCTTAATTGTACCGTTAATTTTTTCTTGTAATTTCTCTTCATTTCTGTAATTAACGAAGAGTGGTGTTATCTTTTCACTTGAAACAGTCTTGCTCATTAGTTCTTCCATCCGTTCAGGATTACGAGCAACGATGGACACGTGGTAACCTTGATCCACTAGCCAAAGTGATACGTCTGATAACATGCCTGTTCCACCGACTACTAGTGCGTGTTTCATTCCAATCTGCTCCTTCTAAGTTAATTTTTTTAAAATCAAGTTGTATCACCGCGATATTGGGAATCATCACCCGTTCAGACACATGAACGGGTAATGATAAGATTTTATATTTACCTTATTCCTCTCTCATATTGAAACGGTGGACTTACTTTCCGAGTTAGTTTTTTCTCTGCGTGTAATCCCCAATAAGGATCGTTAAGCATCCCTCTTGCTATAGATACAAGCTCTGCATCTCCATTAGTAATGGTCGCTTCAGCAAGTTCTGGGTTGCTCAAATTACCTACTGCGATTACTGGAACGTCCAATTGTTTTTTGAATTCGCGTGCGAAAGGAACTTGATAGCCTGGGGTGTTTAATGGTTTACGTTTACCTGGAGGACCTTCTCCACCGCTAGAAACGTGAAAGACATCAACACCTGCTTCTTTAAATCGCTTGGCAATCGCGATTGAATGATCTAAGTCATATCCTCCATCGATATATTCTACAGCAGACATACGCATAAGAAGTGGCATATCTGCAGGTATTACGCTTTTTACTGCTTTAACGATTTCTTCCCCGAACAGAGCCAAATCTTTTCCATATTCATCTGTACGATTATTAATGCTCGGCGACATGAATTGATGAATAAGATAGCCATGAGCACCGTGTAACTCAATCGTATCAAATCCAGCTTTTACTGCTCGCACGGCAGCTTCCTTAAATTGCTGAACCGTTTCTTTTACTTCTTCGGTTGTTAAAGCTCGTGGGGCTTTTAGTCCACCATTCATTGTTTCTTCTGGCAATACTTCTACTGGAATATTGGAAGGCCCTACCGGTTGTTTTGCATCTTCCGCTTTTCTCCCAGCATGAGCAATTTGAATACCAACCTTGGCATCATGCTTTTTGATAGCTTGAACAAGGCGTTCGTAATGTGGAATATGTTCATCTGACCATAATCCAAGGTCGTTATCTGTGATCCGACCCTCGGGAGTGACACTCGTCATTTCCATTATGATGAGACCAGTTCCTCCAACTGCTCGTGAGACGTAGTGGACAAAATGCCAATCATTTGGAATCCCATCCTCTTTTGTAACGGAATATTGACACATTGGTGCCATTACAATCCGATTTTTTAATGTTAAATTCTTAACCGTGTAAGGGCTGAATAGTTGACTCATCATGTAAAACTCCTTTCATTTGTTTGCGCATGCATATAATATAACGTACAATATATGCAGGTGCAATAAATATGTTTAGAGGAGATTATTCTTATGGATCATAATGAACTGTTTCATGCTTGGATCAAACTGACAAAATATCATGACCGCATATTAAAAGCAATTGATTATACACTTCATGATCAGTATCAAATAGGAATAAAAGAGTTTTATCTGATGTATTATTTACAGCAATCTGAACAGAAAAAGATGAGATTATCGGATTTAGTTCCGAAAGTGGGTCTCAGTCATAGCGCGTTATCACGGTTAGTTACAAGACTGGAGAAATATCGGGATGGTGCCTTGGTGGAGCGGCAAGCGGACAAGGAAGATAAACGATCGGTTGCTATTAGGCTTCTAGAAAAGGGAGAAGAACTTGTTTCTGAAATGCAAATGCTGATTAATGAGAGCTTGCAATCGAGAATGGTAGAGAAGGATATAATAAATATTAAGCGGCTTGTTGAGTGAAAAGTGATGTGGTTTCGAAATTATCAAATATAGACTAATCAGGTCTCATAGGATTCCGGCTTTCTTTATCAAAGAATTTAAGTGAAATATATTGATAATGATAATTATTCTCGTTATAGGAGCAATTAAAAATTAAGAATCCTCCATGTAGACAAAGGTGGAGAACAAGCTAAATTTGTCGTTGAATATTTGAAATCAAGGGAATAATTGCAGCAAGGGGACAGGAAGGTGAATACCTAGCAATAGATAGAGTAAAAAATGGAAAGGCCTGCTATGCTTTGCTGCAACTTCCCCCTTGAAAAGTTAGTAATCAATTCTTTTAAATTTCCATTGTCCTATTAGACTTGAAACAATGATCCATAATAATAGTATTAATATTGCTTGGGAAAGTGACCCATCAGCAGAATAAACATCGATGAGTGTGGATAATGCATCCTCGGGAAAAAGCGGTAATAATATATTAGAAATATCGGCGGGAAACATTTTAATGAGCGCTGGAAGGAACATCACGCTTAGTGCAAAAGCTGCCCCCCCAAATGCGGATTGTAGATAAAAAGTACCTGACGCGCTTAATAGGCTGTAGAATAATACCATCACGACAGAACCAACAATCCTAGTAAAAATATTTATAACGAATATTGATAAGCCTCCCATATCATTCATTGATAATACCAGCTGATCAATGGCCAAGAAAAGTAGTATTAATATAATGCTAGTAAGAATGGCGAGAATGGATATAAATGAAACTTTAGACAGAAAATAATTTCGCCGAACGGGAGTAATTGCAAGGTTTGTATGAACTGCTCCTGAAGTTAAATCTTTTTTGATATAATTAGCAGTAAATATAACGAGCATTATTGCTGCAGCGTCCATACCAAGTAATGTTATATCAATAACTTCCATACTAGATAGCTCTATTAATACTCTCCCTTGTGTAACATTCGTGGTGAATAAAAAAATCATTCCCAGTAAGGTACTCAAACAAATGGTTGAAAGCAGAAAGTATCGATTGCTTGGAAGGAAGAATGTTTTTTTGAAATCTGCCTTAATTAAGTTTTTCATTTGGTCTCAACTCCTTTTGCAACATATTCTACTTTCCCATCGGTTATTTCGGTAAATAGGTCTTCTAAAGAAGGATTTACTTTTGTTAGTTGAAATAGGATAATGTGATGATCATGAGCTAGCCTTCCGATTTCACTTGCCTCTAAGTTTCGTACTTCGAGACCTGGGTTATGAGGTTTGATTAAAGCATGTTTTTCCTGTAGTACGCTTTTTAATTTAACAATATCATTTGCTTCAACATAAACATAGGAACTTAAACTTTTTTCATTCATTTCCCTTATTGTCATGTCTGCTAGCAACTTTCCCTGTCCGATAATGATAACCCGGTCAGCAACTGCTTGTATTTCACTCATTAAATGGCTGGAAACAATAACGGCTTTACCTTGGTCAGCAAGTTGTCTGAAAAGCTTACGCAGCCATTTAATACCGTCTATATCTAGACCGTTAAAGGGCTCATCTAATATAATTGTGTCGGGATTGCCAATCAATGCAGTTGCAACACCCAAGCGCTGTTTCATCCCTAACGAATAAGATTTCACTTTTTTATTTTTTACACTTTCCAATCCAGTTACTTCCAGCATTTCTTCTATTCTACTTTTTTCAATACCTGCCGCTGTTGCAATAATCGACAGATGTTGTTCTGCAGTAAAGTTTTTATCTAATGCGGATGGGTCAATTAATGTTCCGATTCTTTTCACTGGTTCTGAAAAATCACTGTATTTTTTTCCGTCAATTATTACTTTTCCATGTGTAGGTTGAACGAGGGAAATGATCATTTTCATCGTTGTTGATTTACCAGATCCATTAGGTCCAAGGAAGCCTGTAACTGCTCCTGGCTGAAGAGTTAAATTTAAATGATCAACCGCTGTTTTGTCACCGAACTTTTTTGTCAGATTGTCTGTTTTAATCATTTATTTCATCCTTCCTCTCAAGATAATAGCGATGTGCTGCTTCAATGAAACCTTTGGAAAAATTGTATAAAATTAAATCTTCCTCTGGCCATTGGTCGCTTAGCTCAGAGCCTCTTTCATATTCCGCCAGTATGTCAGGGTCATCCGTAGCGTTTTTGATGAATATATCCCATTTTTCTCCCAATTGGTATCCCGCTTCACTTTCATATTGGTCACTGTTTAGCTTTAACGCAGCGGCTTCCAAAATAAGCTGTTTCCACTGCCAGTAGAAATCTATAATCTCTCTATAGTCAATATCTCTGCTTTGAAATACCTTTTTAGTTTGTTCATCGTATTCAACATTTGCATAATCCAATACAGTTTGTTTATTTAAGCCGCATATCAGCTTCATTATCGGCTCTATATCCTTATTGGGATTCATCTCAATGGAATTTTTGACAACCTCAATAATAATCATATTCATTTTAATTTCCATTTCTTGCTGGAATAGAATATCAACCTGTTTATTTAAAATCTTTTTCATATCAGAGAAATCATTGAAATTTGTTAAGTGATTTTTAATTTCTTTAAGTGGCATGCCAATTCGTTTATAGAATAAAATTTGTTGGAGCCTCATTAAATCATTTTTGTTATAGTATCTTAGTTTTTTATTCTTATCTCGCTGTGCAACAAGTAAATTGATCCTATCGTAGTATTGAATGGTTCTTACCGTTGCTCCAGATAACTTTGCTAATTCACCGACAGTATATCGTTTTTCTTTCATTCCATAACCCCCTGAATTAATTAAATCACATTACGTAACGTCATTAGCAATACTTTTAAAAAAAGTATTGCTAATGACGCTGTGTATTGTGATATAATTTGCACTTTCTCTGTATAAATCCTCATCTTTTCCTCCATATAGGATAAAAATTGGTTGATTAAGGGGGGACTTGATTATAAATGCCAAAGGTAGATTACGCGTAAAATAATACATTTAATTCAAAACAAATTCCTTGCATCTCAATCAGCTGAGTAGTAAAGTGATAGCGACGAAAGGGAGTGAGGCAATTTGAAAAAGAATACGTTGGGTTCTTTAATCTGGTTACGGATTGCGCGATTTACTCATCAAAGTAACCTATTATCAAATGAATTTCTAAAACAATTCGATATTACAGCTGCTCAATTCGATGTGTTGAACCAGGTAGCCACTTACCAGCCGATCATGCAAAGTGATCTTGCCACAAAGGTAACGGTATCACCAGGTGGGATATCGCGCATGCTCACTCGCCTAGAGCAAGAGGGTTATATACAGCGCAAGCAAGATTGGAAGACGAAATGGATTTCCCTCACCTATAAAGGGGAAGAGAAGATGCAGCAAGTGTTTCACCATCAGCTTGATTTTCAAACATCGATGCTGAATGGTTGTTTGACAGAAGAAGAGCAGAAGACATTATATAAATTAATGACAAAACTACAGAAGCATACCGAAGCAAAATTAGAAGATGAAGCATAAACAATTTTTTTAGCTATCAGTTGACTAGTAAACTTAAAAACGGAGGAGATTGACATGTTTACCATACCAGGTCATCATCATATTTCGATGATTACAAAGAACGCCAGTCAAAATAATCACTTTTATAAACAAATATTAGGTTTACGCCGTGTGAAAGTAACGGTGAATCAAGATGATCCATCGATGTATCATTTATTTTATGGAGACAAGACAGGTAGTCCGGGTACGGAACTGACCTTTTTTGAGATTCCGATGTCAGGACATACGTACCGTGGAACAAACGCGATCACAAGAATCGGGTTATTAGTACCATCAGTGGAAAGCCTCCATTATTGGAAGGAACGCTTTGAAAAATATGACGTATATCATGATGAAATAGGGACATATGCGAACCGCCCGGCATTAAAATTTGAAGATCCAGATGGACTGCGTCTCGTGTTGCTTGCTTCGAGTGAAAGAATCGGCCACTGGGAAACATGGGAGAAATCAAATGTTCCGAAAGAGTATCAGATTCAAGGAATGGGTCCGATTGAAATGACTGTACGCCGACTTGAAAAGTTAGCAAATACACTTACAGATATGTTCGGTTATACAGAGGTAATCCGGAATGAAAGTGAAGCAATTTTTCAATCCGTTGAAGGAGAAGCTTTTGGAGAAATTGTTGTGAAATATATGGATGGACCTGCTGAAAGACCAGGTCGCGGCAGTATTCACCATTTGGCAATCCGTGTGCGAAATGACGAAGAACTAGAGTATTGGAGTGAACAGGTAAAACAAAGAGGTTTCCATTCGTCAGGTATTGTTGACCGGTTCTACTTCAAGAGCTTGTATTTCCGAGAGTCAAACGGCATTCTTTTTGAAATAGCAACGGATGAACCAGGATTTACGGTGGATAGTGATGTCGAAAGCTTAGGCGAGCAACTTGATTTACCACCGTTACTTGAAGAACGTCGAGAGGAGATTGAAGCGAAGTTAGCTCCGATTGAAGAGCAGGAGGAAAAATAACATGATTGAAATCTTACCGAGAATTAATGAATTAGCGAAAAAGCAACGTGAAGCAGGGCTAACTCATGAGGAAAAAGCTGAACAGAACATGCTTCGGGAAAGTTATTTACGTCCGCGGGCAAGTGCTTGATACATTCTCTGGGATGAAGGTAATGGACCCGCTTGGGCAGGATGTAACACCTGAGAAGGTTCGACATTTGAAAGAAACAATAGGGTAACGGAACATTTTTTTAATAAAAAAAGACAAGTCTTTTTCCCTCTCTAAGGATAAAGGCCTGTCTTTTTTTGATTTTCTATTACGGCTTAGTTTTACAATGGAAAATAGTACGCTATTTTTGCCATCAAAAAAACCACGAGGCTAGCTTTGATCGATAAGAGAAACCGCTTATGAACCGTGAATGCCACCGTTCATTAAGACTCTCTTCCCAAGAAACTCGTGACTTAGTCATGAGAGGTTCAAATTCTTATGATCATTCCGGATAAAAAATAACGGTGTAAAATCTGACCAGCTCATCCGTGTCGTTTGTATAGACATGAACTGTATTTGCAGGAAACTTAATGGTTTCATGCGCCTTTAATTCAAATTCCTCATCATGAATCTCAATCGTAAGTGTCCCGCGTTGGATTAATATATACTCTTCACCAATATGCTTCTCTGCTTGGTGACTAAAACCAGGCTGCAATTCTACGGTGAAAATTTCAAATTTCTTCTCCGGATGAAATGGAAAGACGGAATAGACAAGATAATTACCTCCGTCATCGAGGACAGGACTGAGCTTCGACATGTCTATTTTTTCGATTTTAGGTTTCTCATTTTCCTTAAGAAAACTTGAAAAAGATACTTGTAGCCCGTTAGCGATTTTCCAAAGTGTAGTGACGGTCGGATTGGACTTGCCTCTTTCAATTTGAGCTAGCATTGCTTTACTGACACCAGTCAATTCGGCTAATTGGTCAAAGCTTAATCCCCTTGCTTTTCTTATTTCAGCAAGATTGTCTGCAATCACTTCTTGAATGAATTCCATACAAAATCTCCTTGACTCTTTGATATGTTTATTATAGCATGTAGGGAATAATATAACATACATATGTTTAGTATTGCGTACAAGAGGGTGAGGAAATAATGAGTGAGTTGGCAAAAAAGATGGATGATGGATATAAATTGTCTACTTTTTCTCAAGGTGTAAAGGATTGTATTCCAACTTTATTTGGTTATATCAGTATAGGCATTGCTGCGGGAATTGTGGGTGCTTCATCAAATTTGAGTGTGCTTGAAGTTGCCCTTTTATCTATACTCGTTTATGCTGGTGCATCTCAATTTATTATCTGCGCTTTGATTGTAGCAGGCAGTCCTTTTTCTGTTATTGTATTTACAACTTTCATTGTGAATTTAAGGCATTTGCTATTGAGTATGACATTGGCTCCTTATTTCACAAACTATTCTCTGTTGAAAAATATTGGGATCGGTGCCCTTGTCACAGATGAGTCATTTGGTGTCGCTGCGAATAAGATTGTCCAAAAAGAAACGTTCAATGATCGCTGGATGAACGGATTGAATATAACCGCGTATATCTTTTGGATTTTATCCTGTGTCGCAGGTGCGATTTTTGGAAAATGGATTTCCAATCCGGAAGTACTCGGCTTGGACTTTGCTTTAACCGCTATGTTCCTTGCCTTACTTGTACTGCAGTTAGAGCATATCGATGTAGGTAAACTGAATTTTTATTTATCTTTAATTGGTTATGTCGTTGTACTGATGATCGTATTTTGTCTGTTCGTACCTTCCTATATCGCGATTCTTTTAACTACAGTCATTGTTGCTACGATTGGAGTGGTAAAAGACAAATGAGTATTAATCTAACCGTACTTTTAATTATATTGGGCTGTGCGATTGTAACTTTTATTCCGAGGGTTATTCCATTCATCGTTATTAGAAATATAGCCCTTCCAAAAGTTGTCGTCAAATGGCTTTCATTTATACCGGTTTGTATTTTTACCGCTTTGATTGTTGATAGCTTTATCATTCAAGATGCGTCAGTATTAGCAATAGATTGGAGAGTGCTTGCTGCAATCATCCCAACGCTTTTTATTGCCTTGTGGACAAAGAGTTTATCAGCTACCGTTCTTGTAGGGATTATATGTATGGCGACGGTCCGGTTTTTCGTTTGAATTCTAGGTCATGTTGCATAACCAGCCTTCTTTGGATATCCTTATCCAAAAGAGACCCTATTACTTTCATTCAGCGTTAGTGTCTGGTTCGTTCACTAATTATGGCGTTCTAATCGCCGTTCAATTGCCCGGCGGACGGATGCGCATCCTAAGGCACGGCCGAAGCCTCGACGCACAGGACGTGCTAATGCAGACGTTGCCACATACGAGAGCGTTCTTAGTCTGCCTCGGTAGAAGTTCACTTCCCGCTCAGGTCTTCGGACTCGTGCTTTTCCCGTAGGAGTCACCGTCCGCCGGGCAACTGAACTAGTCTAAAGGATTATTTTAAAAAGAAATTATTCCGTTATGATAAGGATTGTACTTCCGGAATATTAAACAGTAATCCAAATCACGCTTTTCCTCGGAGCAGTCCAGACACCTCGAGACTCCTGCAGGAGGCCGGCTAAGAACGGTCACGTCCTGCGACCAACGCTGGCATTAGAACTTCCTGTTCGTCGAAAGGCATAGGTGAGACCCCGCAGGGCGGCAGCCCGAGGAGGCTCACCAGCCGCCTGCGGAAAGCGAGAGGTGTCTGGACTGCGGACCTCCAGAAGAAAATTGCACTAACGCTGAATGAAAGTGATCGGAAGAATTGATCGTAAGTTTTCTTAGACTTTAATAGTAGTTGAAAGGAATGGTAATATGGCTATCCCGAGCAGTGATAAAAAGTATTCGTATGCTGATTACCTAATATGGTCTGAAGGAAAACGAATCGAATTAATTGATGGGCAAGTTTATTCATCTTTTAACGGATGCTGGGTACAAACTGCAAGGAATATTTACAAAAGATGATAACATTGCTATTCAAAGCTTACCTGGATTGGAGCTGGATTTAAGTCATATTTTTGAATGAAAAAGTAAAAAGGCAGGGACATCGCTCTGCTCTATTTTGTCCCAGCCTTTTGCTATAGTAATGAACCATTCAATGCTTGCATCATCTTCTCCGGATTAAAACCGGAAATCAACTTCCCATTTATCTTCGTTTGTGGAACAGACAACCTTCCTGTTTTCGTGATCAGTTGAAGCATGGCGACCGGGTTCATATCCACATTCACTTCTTGATACGGTATTTCTAACGTATCGAGAAAGCTTTTAACCATGCCGCATACTGGGCATAGCGCTGATGTATATACGATTGTTGTCTGATTCATGTGAATACCTCATTAGTTAAAATTATATGCAGTTACGATTTTTTCTCTTCCAGTAACGAGATCATTAAAGTATTCATAAAGATTAATACCTAAGTAGGAACCGGAAATATTGTGTATGTTTGTATACCCAAGATTATTTAACGCGATGACCATATTATAGCTTCGTTGACCTGAGCGACAGTGGATATACACCGGTTTGTCTGTAGGGATTTCGGTTAGTCGTTCTCTGAATTCACTTAGCGGAATATTCACTGCGTTCTTTAGATGACCTGATTCAAATTCGCCTTTTTCTCTAGCATCGATAATAAAGGCATTGTTCTCAACTAATCCACGGACTTCGGAAACTTTTACTTCCTGATAGCGTCCCTCTAACTGATTGAGGGCCACAAGTGCAGCATGATTTACAACATCTTTAGCTGTCCCTAACATTGGAGAGTATGTTAGCTCAAGGTCTTTTAAGTCTTCCAATGTACCATTCATTGTGATCATCGTTGCAATAACATCAATCCGTTTATCGACATTTCCCTTCCCGATTGCTTGAGCACCAAGAATTCTACCTGTCGGGTATTCATAGACTAATTTAAAATGCATCGGATTACTGTCCGGCATCAAACCTACCTTATCTCCAGGCATGACATAAACGGTATCATGAGTAATTCCAGCTTGTTCAGCGGTTTTCGCATTTAGTCCAGTTGAAGCTGCATTCAAGTCAAAAAGCTTGATGGATGATGAACCGATTACGCCTTGATTTCTGTTCGGAATACCATACATATGATCAGCCGCAGCCCTCGCTTGCTTTTGAGCTGGTCCTGCCAGTGCAAGTCTTGTCGGTTTGTGTAATAAGCGATGATGCACTTCAATTGCATCTCCGACAGCATAAATATTTTTATCATTTGTTAAATAGTTATGATCAACTTTGATTGCGCCGGTGTTCCCAATTTCGAGGTTTGATTCTTCCGCTAATGTCGTTTCCGGTCTCACACCGATGGCTAAGATGACCGCATCTGCCTTTATCCTTTTCTCTGAACTTGTTTCGACATAACCGTCTCCAATTTTTGTTAATCCATCGTCTAGAATGAGTTCAATGCCATTATCCACCATTTCTTTATGAAGGATTTGTGCCATATCGTAATCGTACGGTGCCATGACTTGGTTGGCAAACTCGACTAATGATACATTGTGTCCAGCGAGCTTAAGGTTTTCAGCAACTTCTACACCAATGAAGCCACCCCCAATTACGGCGATGTCCTTTAAGTCTTTTTGTTTGATAAAATTCCTTACATTCTCGATATCGACCACATTACGGATCGTAAACACGTTGTCGTTATGGATGCCTTCTAAGTTTGGCTTAATCGGTTTCGCTCCAGGTGATAATACCAATTTGTCGTATGCTGCTTCGTAGGTTTTATCTGTCATTAAATCTTTTACAGTGATTGTTTTTCTATCTCGATTGATCTTGATAACTTCTTGATTAACTCGTGCCTCGATGTTATAGCGTTGTTTAAATATGTTTGGATTCATTAGAACGAGTTGCTCGCTATCTTCAACAATTCCACTCAGATGATAGGGTAAGGAACAGTTGGAAAATGATACATGAGGTCCCTTTTCAAACATGATAATTTCTGCACGCTCATCTAATCTTCTTACTCTAGCGGCAACGGAGGCTCCACCGGCTACTCCGCCAATGATTACTATCTTTTCTCCCATCATGCACACTCCTCTTTTACTAATTTACCTGGTAGGGTATATGTTATTTATCGTAAGGCGTAAGAAATTTGACTTATGCTTATATCATATACCCCTTAGGGTAATGTGTCAATTGTTATGAAATTGTGAGTCCTTGCAGTTATATTGACAAAATACGGGCGTGGGTATATTATAAGGTTGTTTACTATTTCTTGAAAAAGGAGAATAAGCATGGAATATAATGATCAAATGAAAAATAGAGTAAAGCGGATGGAAGGGCAGCTCCGAGGGATTTTAAAGATGATGGAAGAAAATAAAGATTGTAAGGATGTTGTTACACAATTATCAGCTGTTCGGTCCGCAGTAGATAGAACATTAGGTGTTATTGTGAGTTCGAATTTAGTTGAATGTGTTCGAGCTGCAGAAAAAGATGGAACAGATGAAGGAGAATTAATTAAAGAAGCTGTCAGCCTACTTGTTAAAAGCAGATAAGAACAGGAGGTTGACTTTTTTTCTACCGGATATCTTATAATAGTGAAGGACCCATACTTTTACCTCCTTGATTTATCGTGTTGTCTATACTGTAATACATGATTATTAAAAAAATATTAATTTTTTTTAGCTACACAATTATAAAGTAAGTCAACAAGCTAGGCCACCACTTGTTCTATAAAAGAAGAATAAGTGGTGGTTTTCTGTTATTCTGACTTACCTTTTTGTAAAACGACGAGTTGATCTCCTTCATCAAGCATTATTTTGCTTCTAAGCGTAATCAGCTGAATGGTATTCTTCTTTCTGATTAACAGCGGAATAGCGTCCTCAGGAAGCAAATCTAAATCTATTTTATCTTGGTGGTTCATTGGCAATGCTTGTATTTTATATCCCGTATTGATTTTCTTATTTAGTTCGGTGAATACAGCATCTTCACGAAATAAAAGGTTAGCCTTCCTTGCAAAAGGAATTTTTTTCGAATCCTGCTGCTTATAGCTCTCGCTGGTAAGCGTAAAGGTGTGATTATGTCCGAATTTTGGTGCATAGGATTGGCTGACTAGCACATTAAATGCAGCATCTCCAGTTAAGCAAAGGATGGTTTCATATGGTGTTAGGTCTACCTCGTATTCGCTGTGCTCTGCAAGAATTTGACCGTGGTAGGCAGGAATTTTCTTTTTCACGGCAGGTTGAAGCAGTGTGGCCGAAGAATCACTAATTAACACAGGTATATTTATCTTCTGTAAATAATCCGCGAGTGCAATTGAAAAACTATTGGCCCCAACTAAAAGAATACCGG
Organism: Oceanobacillus sp. AG; assembly: GCF_009746545.1. Taxonomy (NCBI): domain Bacteria; kingdom Bacillati; phylum Bacillota; class Bacilli; order Caryophanales; family Bacillaceae; genus Oceanobacillus; species Oceanobacillus sp. AG. Next base: position 38,280 of record NZ_WOWT01000029.1, on the reverse strand, counting down.
GTGCAGCGTCGTTAGCGAGCCCAAGAGCCTTAGCGATTGGTCTGAGGGAAAAACCATGTGCGCAAACCGTAATAAATACAAGTGCAAAGGTTAGGGCTGTAAGCATTGCAGCACCTTCATAACCATCATTCAAGAGAATGGTCGCAAAATATCCGGAAACAGATAGTGCGACAATTCCTCGTGGCGCTATCCAGCCAATCAGAATTTTTTCAGCATTGGAAAGCTCTGTACCGGCAGTAGAGAGCCAAATGGATAAAAGACGCACGATAAATAGCATTACAAGAACGAACCCGATAATTGGCCATGTAAACATTTCGGCAATGGTTTCACGTGTCAAGGAAGCGGTTAGTAAAATAAAAATGGTTGACGTTAATAAAACAGAAACATTTTCCACAAAGTGGCTCACGTCTTGCCCAATCGATGATATATAGTGTTTCGTACGACCTATCGTTAATCCCATTACCGTTACTGCGAGCATACCTGTTTCATGCATCACAACTTCTGCCAAGGTAAAGCAAAGCAGTACAAAGGAAATGATAATAGGGGACTTTAAATATTCCGGAAATAATCCTTTGTTAATCATAAAACTGACAAGCATACCGATTACATAACCAAGAATAATAGCAAAAACTGCACTTAAAAGGAAATTAAATATATAATTTGCGTGCAGGCTATCATTCGTTAATACTTTGATTATTTCATAAGCAAATAGTGCAAGCAGCGGACCAAAGGGATCTACAATAATACCTTCCCATTTAAGTACTGCTGCCGTTCGCGGTTTTAACTTTGCGTTTCTTAGCAAAGGAAGAATAACGGTAGGTCCTGTTACGATAAATAGACCACCGATAATAAATGAAATTTCTAGGCTCAGGCCGGCTATAAAATGCGCAGCAATTGCTCCGCCGATCCAAGCGATGAATGCACCTATCGTAACAATCCGAAAGACGGATTTGGATACGCCTTTGATTTCTCGAATATCAAGACTCGAGCTGCCTTCAAATAAAATGATCGCGACCGAGAGCGAGATCAATGGACTGTACAGGTTTCCCAAAGCTTCTTGTGGATTAAACAGGCCAAATACAGGTCCCAGCAATAAACCGGCAATTGACATGATGACAATGGATGGCCATTGAATCCTCCAAGCTAGCCATTGTGAGAAAATACCAACGACAATGATAACTGCGATACTAACCAAAACAATATTTTCCATATACCATTCTCCGATTCTTTTGTATTCATGTTAAGAAATGCGGTAATTTCAGCCCTATGTTTTATTGAAAAAGTAGTTTTTAATTTCACTTTAATCGGCTGTCATTCCCCCTTCTTTCAAACATGGTGACGGGGCACGGACGGAAAAGTCAAAAGCTAAAGCGCATTCATTTCATACTATTGTAGCGCGAAGCTTCTCCTGATTTAAAAGAAGAATATATCATAAATATGTTGCTCAATTAAGATGAAGATATAAGTATCAATTTCCTCTTAAGATTTTAATCTTAAGGGGAATTGTTTTGTATAATAGTAATTGTGGCCTTCTCTTTGTCGTATACGTTTGATTTAGAAAATAAGTGGAAGCCTGATTAAAGAAAGTGTATAAAAAATCCTAAAAATGTGTTGGGTGATGTAAATGCTAATGGGGAATAAAAGCCGCCGTTTATATCGTTATGTATGGAGTATAGCGGGGGGACTATTCATACTCCTAGTGTGGATGGAAAGTTATTATGTGAATGCTGGCAGAATGATAGGTGTACTGATTTTATGCTTGCTTATTTTTCTTGTTATCTCCAGCCTTTATCTTAAAAGGAATGGAGGAATTATTCGAACTGTTACGCTTGCTTCCAGTGGGCTTGCTATTTTGTTTGAAGTGACTTGGCTTATTACGGATTGGTATCCAGCTTTTGTAGTGGCTCAAATGCTTGTAATTGGAATTGGATTTTATTGCTTTATTATCAGCGGAAAGTTATTTGAACGTGATAAAAATACTGGGTCGAATAGGTGGAGAATTACACGTCGGTTGCTAAAATCAGTAGGAATTGTCATTTCAAGTTTGGTTTCATTTGTTGTGATTGTAAACTTTATAACGCCCGCTCCATTAATGAGTGTCGTTCAATCGTACAAGGGATATGGCAATAGTTATGATGCACTTCCCCCGGAAAAGAAAACGTTGGAACATGGTCATTTAAAGATAAGTGATATTGAGTATGGCAAGGATTATCCAAATAGCTATTTAGATGTGTATATTGTAAACAACGATCCGAATATAGAAAGACCAACGTATTTTTTTGTGCATGGCGGTGGTTGGACGATAGGTGATAAAAAGCTGGAGGATAATGCTTACTATGAGCAGTTGCTTGATGCAGGATATAATGTCGTCTCAATCAATTATGCTCTATCTCCAGGATATACCTATCCAGTGCCTTTACAACAATTGTCTCAGGCTGTCGAATTTATGCAAGAACAGGGGAATAAATATGGGGTAGATATGTCAGCAGTTATTTTTGCGGGTAGCAGTGCTGGAGGGCAGATTGTCGGACAGTTTTTGAACGTGCAAACGAATCAGGCGTATGCAGAGAAAATAGGAATTACTCCTGTTATCTCTCGGGATGCTATTAAAGCTGCTGTTTTAGATTCTGCGGCACTTGATTTAGAAAGAATGGGGAAAACAAAATCCCCAGTTGCTTCTTCTAATTGGATTTTCTATCAATTCAGCAGAAATTATTTCCAAAAGGAACATTTGCTTAATGGTACGGATGAATATGCTGAACAAGGAAATGTAATTGACCACGCGACGGAACATTTTCCACCTGTGTTTATTGCAGATGGGAATACAGGTACATTCCCTGATCAAGCAAAGGATTTGGCGGCAAAATTAAATCGTCTTGGTGTAACAAATGAGCTGTATCTAATTGATAAAAATAAAGTAAGATTAAGCCATGTTTTTATGGATACCTATTCCACCTACACCACTGATTATACAAAGAAAAAATTAGCTTTTTTAAGGCAAGTTTTAAAACAGTGAAGCACGGATTTAAAAGCACAGATTATAAACATCTTTCATAGCCTATAAAAGGAATGCTGGGCGATGAGGTGGATATATGGATATAAAAATTGGTGATATTGTAACACGGAAATCCTATAACCATGATATAGTTTTTCGTGTGTCCGAATTAGAAAAAGAGCAAGTACTCTTGCGTGGTACGGAAATGCGTCTGCAAGCTGATGCGCCAATTGAAGATTTAACGATAGTAGCTCGTGCGGATTTGGAAATACGGCAAAAAAAATCGAAAGAGAAAGAAGAATTTTCTTATCGTTTATTCCGTCAAGATTACCAGTTGATGCGGGAGAAAAAAGCACATCAGATAAGTGGCGGTTATGAGCGGAACTTTTCATATTTCCAGCTTCCTGCTAAGGTCCTACACTTGGATGGTGACCCGATTTATTTGCGGAAATGTATCAGTCTTTATCAGCGGGTAGGCTTACATGTGCACGGTGTCCACTTACTTGAAAAGGATATGCCCCAGGCGATTGGCCCACTGATTGAAAGGATTCAGCCAAATTTAATTATCATTACCGGTCATGACTCCTATTCAAAAAACAAAGGCGAAAAAAAGGATTTACGTGCATACCGAAATTCCAAGTATTTTGCCGAAACGGTGCGGGAAGCAAGAAGGGTGAATCCCCATCTTGATCAGCTCGTTATTTTTGCCGGTGCGTGCCAATCCCATTTTGAGTCGATTATCCGAGCTGGTGCGAATTTCGCAAGCTCACCATACCGAATTAACATTCACGCATTGGATCCTGTTTATATCGCAGCAAAAATTGCTTATACTCCTTTTATGGAAAGCGTCAATGTTTCGGACGTTCTCCGCAACACATTAACTGGAGAAAAAGGCATGGGTGGCGTCGAAACTCGCGGTCTCCTTCGAACGGGAATGCCTTACCTTGACGGCACAGAAGAAGAACCTACCGAGCCAAACACCTCAACCAATAACATCATTGAATTTTAAAACCTAAAAAATACGAAGAGCTTGTCCGTGACTTCCAGTGACAATAAAATGCAGGGAGTAGATCACTGATAAGCTCTGTCAGTGCTCTCCAGCGGCGATACGATGTGTAATCATCCCCGCTGAAACGCTACACATAATGGACTTTAATACTCATGCTAAACCCGATATTGAAAAAAGTGTGTATGCGGGCGCTGCTCTCCTCTCCTTTATCTGCTTTCTAGCTCAGGATATTTGTCTTGTTTTTTTGGAGACTTGGGCAGTAATAAAGCGTTATCCGATAATTTTTATGCAAACCGTACATAAAAAGTTAATAATTACTAATAATACGTAATAAGACCTAATTTTATTGTTGACAGGTAAAATGCAATCCTGTTATAATATTTAGTTTCATTTGACTAATGAACGAGCCTATGCTATAATAAGAAGCAGTGAGGTGGAGTGTATTGGCTAAAACATTGAACGAAATTAAGCAAGGTCTTGACTGCCAAATAGGTAGACGTTTGCGCTTGAAGGCAAATGGAGGCAGAAGAAAAACGATTGTCAGATCCGGGGTATTAGCAGAAACTTATCCTTCTGTATTTATCGTGGAACTTGATCAAGACGAAAATGCATTCGAACGTGTGTCATACAGCTACGCAGACATTTTAACAGAGACAGTTGAACTAAAATTTTTAGACCAAAGATAGAGAACGTGAATAAAGCAGTGGAGTTGTAACATTCCACTGCTTTATTTTTTAAAAAAAGATAAGTATAAAATAAAAATGCTGTGATAACTTAAGTATCCAGGGCTAGCACGTCCGGCTCAAGCTCCTTTGTTCGATTTTCCCACCGTTTCCGTAACCTTCCGCGGTTCATTCTTTGCAGATAGGTCAAGCTAAGTGTGTCGTAACGATACTAACGAAAAGGAGCTGTTTTTTCATGGGAAGGCGTAGAGGAATCATGTCAGACCAGTTGAAAGAAGAAATCGCCAAAGAGTTAGGGTTTTACGACACGGTCCAGCAAGAGGGCTGGGGTGGCATCAAAGCACGGGATGCCGGGAATATGGTGAAACGTGCTATTGAAATGGCTGAGGAGAACCTAGAAAAAGGCAAGCGCTAGTCGCTTGCTTTTTTCCTTTGCGAAGGTTCCGCTAGTCCCACTCCGGCACCGTACGTCGATATGCGGGCGCTTCCGCTTTTGAAGGTCGCACCTCTATGGGGATTATGATACAATTTGTTTAACTTTTCGTTTCAGGAGCAGGTGAAGGAGCATGACGATCATAGAGAAGGCACCAGCAAAAATAAATTTGTCGCTTGATGTATTGCGCAAACGGGAAACTGATGAATACCATGATGTGGAAATGATTATGACGACAATTGATTTAGCTGATCGACTGGAATTTACATCTCTTGAAGAAGATCGAATTAGAATTTCCATGGAAAGCCGTTATGTACCGAATGATGAGCGGAATTTAGCATATCGGGCGGCAAAGCTTTTTAAAGAAAAATTTGGTATTACAAAAGGTGTCCATATTAAGATTGATAAACATATTCCTGTCTCGGCCGGTCTCGGGGGCGGTAGTACCGACGCGGCGGCTGTGGTTCGAGGACTCAATCGATTATGGTCCCTTGACCTTGAACTGGCGGACTTAGCCCTCATTGCGGCGAAGTGCGGGTCCGATGCGACGTTTAGTCTGTACGGTGAGACGGCAATTGCGCGTGGTTTCGGTGAAATTGTGGAAAAGCTTCCCTCTCCGCCGCCCTGTTGGGTTGTTTTGGCAAAACCGGATATTGGTGTATCGACTCGAACGATTTTCCAACATGTAAAAGTGGAGGAGCTAACGCATCCTAATAATGAAGCCCTTATTCGAGCGCTTCATGCGAGAGATTTATCCGCGATCTGTAAGTATATTGGCAACTCTTTGGAAGCAATTACAATTACGCTTCATCCGGAAGTAAAGCGGATTAAAGATACGATGAAAAATTTGGGGGCACCCGGTGTTTTAATGAGCGGTACGGGACCGACCGTATATGGTTTAGTGGAGCATCAAGAGAAGGCGAAGAAGATTTATAATGGAATGCGCGGTTTCTGTGATGAAGTGTATCTAGTCCGCCTCCTCGGCTAAATATTGCCAAAACACGTACGAAAGTGGTATATTTAGATAAAATATACGGTTTTGAGGTGTCGTAATGAAAAGAAGTAACCGTTTAATCGTGTTAACACAATTTTTCTTGGAAAACCCCCATACACATACACAATTACCTTACTTTGTGGACTTATGCGGTACAACAAAGTCCTCGATAAGTGAGGATCTTGATATTATACATGATGTGTTTGAGCAGCAAGGGCTGGGGATACTTCACCGGACGACAGGAGCTGGTGGAGGCGTCCGTTATATTCCGAAAAATGCTGATGCTTATGACGAGTCTTTCATCCTTAAATTATGTGAAAAGCTAAAAGACCCGGAACGGATTTTACCCGGTGGCTATCTATATATGAGTGACCTTTTAGGTGACCCGAAAACGGTCCGAGAAATCGGCCGTATTTTTGCTTCCAGATTTTCAGAAATTGAACTTGATGCAATTGTGACCGTAGCAACGAAGGGGATTCCGCTTGCCTATGCAGTAGCATCTTTTCTCCAGGTACCGGTCGTAATTGCAAGAAGGGACCCGAAAGTGACGGAGGGTTCCTCGGTTAGTATCAATTATGTCTCAGGTTCCTCCCGAAGAATTCAAACGATGGTCCTTCCGAAACGCAGTTTGAAAGAAGGTTCAAATGTATGTATCATCGATGATTTCATGAAGGCAGGAGGAACGATAACAGGGATTACGAATTTACTTGCCGAGTTTGATGCGGAAGTGAAAGCAATTGGAGTATTCGCGGAAGCAGATGACGAAGACGAAGAAAGAAAAGTAACGAACTATACATCACTGATTAAGATTTCCGAAGTGGATACGAAGGGAAATCAGATGGAGATTGTACCTGGTAATTTCAAATAATTTCACCGTAATCTTTTCCTTTTAAAACTTTTAGTAAGAAAATTAATTTTTTTATGAATTAAAGCAGGAATTTTAAGAGTTTTGTTGAACTATACATGTAGAGTTCAAATGGGAAAAGGTGGTGAAACACATCGTGGAAGTTACTGACGTAAGATTGCGCCGCGTAAATACAGAGGGCAGAATGCGTGCAATTGCATCAATTACTTTGGACCAAGAATTCGTTGTCCATGATATTCGTGTGATTGACGGAAATAATGGACTTTTCGTAGCAATGCCGTCTAAACGTACGCCGGATGGAGAGTTTAGAGATATTGCCCATCCAATTAATTCAAATACGAGAAATAAGATTCAAGAGGCGGTACTGGAAGCTTACCGACTATCGGGAGAAAATGAAGTCGAATTTGAAGAAGCAGGTGCTTCCTAAAATGAATGATGATAGACAGGGGGGACTAATCTTACACAGGTTAGCCTCTTTTTTTGCCATTAATTCACAAACCTTCCAATACCATCTTTTTTCGGCGTTTAAAATCCAGCGCAATATTCAACAATTCTTGAAATCCTCATACGTTTACGATATATTTTAAAGTGGACAAATAGAATAATGGAGGTTTCTTTATGACAAATCGCTATGCGGTAATTCTTGCTGCAGGGCAAGGTACAAGAATGAAATCAAAGCTTTATAAGGTGCTGCACCCTGTGGTGGGAAAGCCGATGGTACAGCATGTCATTGACCAGTTAAATGTCGTTAATTTAGATAAAAATATTACAGTTGTTGGTTTTGGTGCGGAAAAAGTTCAAGAAGAGCTTGGAGCACAAACAGAATATGTTGTGCAGGAAGAACAATTAGGAACAGCCCATGCTGTCCTCCAGGCGGAAGATCTATTAAAGGATGCCCAAGGGACGACGATTGTTGCATGCGGAGATACCCCGCTGATTACAGGAGAAACATTCCGCAAGCTAGTAGAACATCACGAGGAAACGAAAGCTAGCGCAACAATTTTAACAGCGAACACTCCTGACCCTGCTGGATATGGGAGGGTTATTCGGAATGCGGATAAAGAAGTGGAACGCATTGTCGAACATAAAGATGCGAATGAAGCCGAATTACTCGTTAATGAAATAAATACTGGTACATACTGCTTTAATAACCAAGATTTATTTGAGGCACTTAGGAAAGTTTCCAATGATAACGCCCAGGGTGAATATTATTTACCAGATGTTATTGAAATTTTAAAAGCCGAAAATAAATTAGTAACCGCTTATCTCACACCGGACTTTGAGGAAACACTTGGGGTAAACGACCGAGTGGCGCTTGCTGAAGCGGAGCGGATTATGAAGCAACGTATCAATGAATTGCATATGCGAAACGGGGTTACGCTTATTGACCCGAACAATACGTATATCGGACTAGATGCTGTTATCGGTCAAGATGTGACGATCTATCCAGGAACACGGATTACCGGAAAGACAACCATAGAAGCAGATGCTGTGATTGGTCCGAACAGTGAACTGCACCAGTCGACGATTGGTAAAGGAACAGTGATCAAGCAAAGCGTTGTTCACGATAGTAAAATCGGTGAAGGCGTCGCTGTTGGACCATTTGCTCATGTGCGCCCAGAGTCTGTTATCGGCAACGATACGAAGGTCGGTAACTTTGTCGAATTGAAGAAAACCTCCCTTGGCAATAATAGTAAGGTTTCCCATTTAAGTTATATGGGTGATGCGGATGTTGGGGAACATGTAAATATTGGTTGCGGAACGATTACAGTTAACTATGACGGGAAGAAAAAGCACCTTACAAAAATTGAAGACAATGCATTTGTCGGCTGTAACTCAAACTTGATTGCGCCGGTTACGATTGGCGAAGGATCCTATGTGGCTGCAGGTTCAACAATCAATAAAGATGTACCGAAAAATGCTTTATCAATTGCAAGAGCAAGACAAACGAATAAAGAAGATTATGCAGAACGATTTAAAGGAAAAAAATAACAACGGAGGGTTAATTCCATGGCATCTAAATATGAGGATGGCTCGTTAAAACTATTTACACTAAATTCAAATCCCGCACTGGCAGAGGAGATCGCAGAACATCTTGGTATCCCGCTGGGTAAATGTACCGTATCAAGATTCAGTGACGGTGAAGTTCAAATTAATATCGAGGAAAGCATTCGTGGCAGTGATGTTTACGTTCTGCAATCCACTTGTGCACCGGTTAATGATCATGTAATGGAATTATTAATTATGATCGATGCACTGAAACGTGCTTCAGCAAAATCAATCAATATCGTGATGCCTTATTATGGATATGCAAGACAGGACCGGAAAGCGCGTGCAAGGGAACCAATTGCAGCGAAGCTTGTTGCTGATTTACTTGAGACAGCTGGTACAACGCGTGTCATCACACTAGATCTTCATGCACCGCAGATTCAAGGATTCTTTAATGTTCCAATTGACCATTTACAAGGTGTGCCGATTCTTTCTGACTACTTTGAGGAAAAGAATTTACAAGACATTATCGTCGTTTCTCCGGATCATGGTGGTGTAACAAGAGCAAGAAAACTTGCTGACCGTCTGAAAACGCCTCTCGGGATTATTGATAAGCGCAGACCGAAGCCAAACGTTGCAGAGGTCATGAATATCATTGGGAACGTGGAAGGTAAAACTGCAATTTTAATTGATGATATCATTGATACAGGTGGTACAATCACCCTTGCGGCAGACGCTTTAATTGAAAATGGTGCAACAGAAGTGTATGCTTGTTGTACACATCCTGTTTTATCAGGTCCAGCTATTGACCGAATTGAAAATTCCGCGATCAAAGAGTTGGTTGTTACGAACAGTATTCCACTTCCAGAAGAGAAGAAACTGGATAAAATTACTGCCTTGTCGGTCGCTCCTTTAATTGGTGAAGCAATCATTCGTGTTCACGAAGAGCAGTCTGTAAGCATTCTATTCGATTAATAGTTTCATTCATTACGTAAAAAGGTATATATCTATACTTAATTACATGATCAAATTTGTCTATTTTACAATAGAAAATTATTTGGAGGATGATGAAGATGGCAATAAAGCTTAAAGCATTAAAGAGGGACGATTTAAGTAATTCAGTAACAAAACAATTACGTGCAGATGGACAAGTTCCTGCAGTTGTTTACGGTAAAGATAAAGATTCGAAAACCGTTGCAGTTGATAGTGTTGAATTATTGAAAACAGTTCGTGACGAAGGAAGAAACGCAATTATCACATTGGATGTTGAAAATGGCACTTCCGTTGATGTGATGCTTCACGAATATCAAATCGATCCAATTAAAGACTCGCTCATCCATGTTGACTTTTACGTTGTTGATATGTCCGAGGAAATGGAAGTTTCTGTACCGGTACGTATCGAAGGAGAAGCAGCTGGTGCAAAAGAGGGCGGCGTCATGCAGCAGCCACAGTATGAAGTGCTTGTTAATGCAAAGCCTGCTAACTTCCCAGATGAGATTACAGTGGATGTATCTGAACTTCAAATTGGAGATGTAATCACCGTGCAGGATTTACCAGCATCTGATAAGTATGAGTTTGTGGATGAGCCGGATGCAGTTATTGTCACAATCGTACCACCAACTGAAGAGGAGCCAGAAACACAGCTGCCTGACGATGGTGCAGAGCCTGAGCTTGTTGATGCGAAAGAATCAGACGAAGAATAATTTAAGCAGTTTAATGATATAGTAAAGAACAACCCTCCTAGCAGGAACATATTGGTTTCTATAGGAGGGCTTGTTAAGTGTTATGAGAATATAAGGGCATATTTTTTGAAAATTCCGGATGAAGTGAAACTCATTCAGTGGGGGTTTCCTTACCACCCACCCCTGAATGTTAGTTGAACAGAATCAGGTATTTACGGACTGTATATCCCCATACCTTCATATTTTGGGTTTCCCTCATATTTTGAGGAGGGGGTATTACAGACTGTTCATACGTGATAAAATTTTACAGAAGGAAGAATAAGGATGAAGCTAATTGTCGGGTTAGGAAACCCTGGAAGAAAGTACAAGAAGACACGTCATAATATTGGTTTTATGGTTGTCGACGAGTTGTTATCCCGTCATGGGTTTAAATTGAATAAGAAGAAGTTCAACGGTGAATATGCAATGGAGGACCTCGCTGGAGAAAAGGTCATTTTCTTAGAACCTCAGACCTTCATGAACTTGTCCGGTAATGCTGTCCGCCCATTAATGGAGTATTTCAGCATTGAACCGGAAGATTTGCTCGTCATTTATGATGATCTTGATTTACCGACCGGAAAGATTCGCTTGCGGGCAAAAGGTGGTCATGGTGGTCATAATGGGATGCGTTCTATAATCGAACATCTTGGAACGAAAGAGTTTAACCGCATTCGTTTCGGCGTAGGTAGACCGGCTAATACGGTTGCTGTCGTTGATTATGTACTTGCTGATTTTGCTAAAGCAGAACGGGACACGATCAAGGAAAGTATTGCGAAATCTGCTGACGCTTGCGAAGAGTGGGTGGCGGGTAAAAAGTTCATTGATGTCATGAATGATTATAACGAGTAAGTGTGAGTAGGCGCGTATAATCGGGGCTTTTTCGGATACACTTTTAGTATAGATATCCGAGGAGGCGATTTACGTGGCAATTATCTATCATTGCAGACATTGCACCCAAGTGATTGGCAGACTGGAGGAACAAGTTCTAGATGCCTCGGTTCTTGGAATTGATCGATTAACAGCAAAGGAAAAACAGGAAATGATGGAATATAAGGCAAATGGTGATATAAAGATTTACGCGATTTGTGATACGTGTGAGGCTGCATTGCAGGAGCATCCTCATTATCATGAACTCGATTATTTTATACAATAGGTTGAACAGGCTTTGGTACGGACCAAAGCGTTTTTTGCATTTATTTTGAAATAGGTAGAGTGGTATAATGATTAAAGAAATATATCAGTTTTTACAGGAAAAAGAAGATTTCCAGTCGATTATGAGTGGAATATCGAATGGGATGAGGGAGCAGCTCGTGGCGGGTCTTACTGGGCCCGCTAGGAGTATGCTCGTTTCAGCTATTAATGAGTCGTTGAAGCGACCGGTATTATTAGTTACTCATCAATTGTTGCAGGCGGAGCAGCTATATGACGATTTAGCCGAGCTTGTAGGAGAGGAGCGGGTACATCTATACCCAGTGAACGAGCTGATCGCATCAGAAATTGCGACAGCTAGCCCCGAATTGAGAAGTCAGCGTTTGGAAGCACTTTCGGCCTGGACTGCTGGGAAGGCGGATATTTTAATTGCCCCGATTGCAGGTCTAAAACGGATGCTGCCACATCCTAGTGAATGGTTGAAATATCAGCTCCATTTTAAAGAGGGTGAAGAAATAGATGTAGAAGCTTATTTCTCCTTTTTAGTCGAGATGGGCTACGAACGAGCGCAGATGGTAACGGCGCCGGGAGAATTCAGCCAACGCGGTGGAATTATTGATATTTATCCACTAACAGAGGAACATCCAGTCCGGATTGAATTATTTGATGTGGAAATTGACTCCATCCGCTTTTTCGATGCGGATACACAACGGTCTCTCGAACGGACTGAAGAAATTACAATTGGCCCGGCAACCGAGCTTCTTCTCACGCAGGAAGACCTTCTTGCCGCTGCTGCACGAATTGAAAAGGCACTGGCGGAAAGCCTCAAGAATAAAACATCGAAAGAAGCAAAGGAAGAGCTGCTTGAAACGGTCGAGTATGATATTAGCCGACTCAAGAACATGGAACGCTTTCAGGAGATGCATAAGTATATTGGATTTTTCTACGAAGATCCTAAGAGTTTACTAGATTATCTTCCGAGTGACGGTCTGCTTATTTTAGAGGAAATGGGAAGAATTCAAGAAACGGCTACGAACCTTGATACAGAGGAGGCCGAGTGGTATAGCAGCTTACTTGAATCGAACCGAATGGTGAAAGACACCCATTTTTCCTTTGATTGGCAGACCGTAATGGAGAAGATGAAGCAACAGCGCATATATATGTCTGTTTTCCTCCGACATATCCCGAATACACAACCAGAGAATATTATTAATCTCTCATCTCGGGCAATGCAGGAATTCCACGGACAGATGCCTTTATTTAAAGGTGAACTCGAACGCTGGGAAAAAGGTGGCGTATCTGTCTTAATTCTAGCACCGAACGCGGAACGAGCCGGAAAGATCCAATCAATTTTAGAAGATTATCAAATTGAATCAGTCGTTGCGAAGGAGTTGCAGCTTCCGGTAACGAAGCCGACCATTGTTACAGGGAGCTTATCGAGCGGGATTGAACTTCCGATGCATAAACTAGTTGTGATTACGGAAAATGAACTTTTTAAAAAACAGACGAAACGGAAACCGAAGAGCCAAAAAATTTCCAATGCGGAGCGCATCAAGAGTTATCAGGAATTAAATGTCGGGGATTATGTCGTCCATGCGAACCATGGTGTAGGGAAATATATAGGGATTGAAACACTGGAAATGAATGGGATGCATAATGATTACATGCTTATCCATTACTCTGGAGATGATAAATTATTCGTCCCGATTGATCAGATTGATCTCGTTCAGAAATTTGTCGGTGCAGAAGGGAAGGAACCGAAGCTTTATAAACTTGGCGGGTCAGAGTGGACGAAAGTAAAACGTCGTGTCCAGTCTTCTGTTGAGGATATTGCCGATGACCTTATTAAACTTTATGCAGAGCGGGAATCGCGGAAAGGGTATGCATTTTCCCCAGATACTGAAATGCAGCGAGAATTCGAAGCAGCTTTCCCCTATCAAGAAACAGAAGATCAACTCCGCTGTATTATGGAAATTAAAGAGGATATGGAGAGGCAACGTCCAATGGACCGCTTGCTTTGCGGGGATGTTGGCTACGGGAAGACAGAAGTGGCAATTCGGGCTGCATTCAAAGCAATCATGGACGGAAAACAAGTCGCTTTCCTTGTTCCAACGACAATTTTGGCCCAGCAGCATTATGAAACGATTCGTGAACGGTTCCAGGATTATCCTGTAAATATTGGGATACTTAGTCGTTTCCGGACTAGAAAGCAACAGACAGAGACGTTGAAAGGTTTGAAGAAAGGAACCGTCGATATTGTCGTCGGTACCCATCGTTTGTTATCAAAAGACGTTGAATACTTTGATTTAGGCTTACTTATCGTAGACGAAGAACAACGTTTCGGTGTGAAGCATAAGGAGAAGATTAAACAGATTAAGACGAATGTCGATGTCCTAACATTAACAGCAACACCAATCCCGCGTACACTTCATATGTCAATGCTTGGTGTGCGTGATCTTTCTGTTATTGAAACACCACCAGAGAATCGTTTCCCAATTCAGACGTACGTGATGGAATACAACCCAATTCTTGTACGGGAAGCAATTGAACGGGAGATGGCCCGTGGTGGGCAAGTATTTTTCCTTTATAACCGTGTCGAGAATATCGATAAGGTCGCCCGTGACGTTGGTATGCTTGTTGACGGAGTGCGGGTTGGAGTCGCCCATGGACAGATGAACGAGTCTGAGCTTGAAAATGTGATCTTGAGCTTCCTTGAAGGGGAATTTGACGTGTTGGTAAGTACGACGATCATTGAAACAGGGGTCGATATTCCGAATGTGAACACGCTCATTGTAAATGACGCAGACCGAATGGGTCTAAGTCAGCTTTATCAGCTAAGAGGGCGTGTCGGTCGTTCGAACCGGGTCGCTTATGCGTATTTCACTTATCGGAAAGACAAGATCTTAAGCGAAGTAGCGGAGAAACGGTTACAAGCGATCAAGGAATTCACCGAGCTTGGTTCAGGGTTTAAGATTGCAATGCGTGACTTATCGATTCGCGGAGCGGGAAATCTCCTTGGTTCCCAGCAGCATGGCTTTATCGATTCTGTCGGGTATGATCTTTATTCGAAGATGTTGAAGGACGCAATCGATGCACGGAAACAAGGCAAAGAAATCGAGGATATTATGCCGTTTGACCCAGAGATTTCCTTGAAAATAGATGCCTATATTCCGGAATCATATATTCCAGACGGCAAGCAGAAGATTGATATTTATAAATTATTCCAGACGATTGAATCGGAAACGGATATTTCCGATCTTGAAGATGAGCTCATTGACCGATTTGGCGATTATCCGGAAGAAGTGGAACATTTATTCACCGTGTCGAAACTTAGGTTGTATGGTCGTAAAGAACGCGTTGAATTTATAACCGAAAAGAATAAAAAACTTGAATTATTGCTGGAAGAAGACCGGAGCCAAATGGTTGATGGCGCGAAGCTCTTTGAACTCGCGAACCGATTCGGACGCAATGTCCAACTTGGAACGGAAAATACAAAGCTTAAAATAGTCGTTACATGGCAGCGGGATACAGCGCATGAGCGGTATAAAGTTGCAGAAGAATTAATTAAAAACTTGGCAGAAGTAAACCGCGAATCCTAAACTTTTCTCATCATGTATATTTATCCCATGTTGCCTCATACTAACATCAACACTGGTGATATTTACAACTTCTTAAGAATTGTAATCTTTAGTTGAAAGTGAGGCAGGCATGGTATGAAAGCGACAGGAATTGTACGACGGATCGATGATTTAGGCAGAGTTGTTATACCTAAAGAAATAAGGCGTACATTACGCATTCGAGAAGGGGACCCTCTTGAAATTTTCGTCGATCGAGATGGAGAAGTAATTTTGAAGAAATATTCGCCTATTAGCGAACTGGGACATTTCGCGCAGGAATATGCAGAGTCTCTATTTGATTCATTGAAAATACCGGTGTTAATTTGTGATCGCGATGATGTCATTGCGGTTGCTGGTGAATCGAAAAAGGACTATTTAAATAAAATGATTGGTTCAGATGTGACGAAAGCAATTGAAAATCGTACCCAGCTACTTAAAACCGATAAAGAAACAATCGAGCTGTTAGAAGGCAAGGAATTGGAACTCGATTCCTATTGCCTGAGCCCGATCATCGCCAATGGCGACCCGATTGGTTGTGTATTCCTGTTTTCGACAGAGGGAGATAAACTGACCGATGTAGAAGCGAAAGTAACCGAAACAGCGGCGGTATTTTTAGGAAAGCAAATGGAGTAACATTATGGAATGAGTCATTCAGGGGTATCCTTGAATGGCTCATTTTTGTGTTTTAAGTGGTATAATGGACTCAAATTATGTATTGTAAGGGACGTTTTTTAATGAGTAGTGATGGTAAAGGTTGGCTGCGGGGAGCTTTGCTTTTAACAATTGCTGGGTTGATCAGTAAAGTGCTGAGTGCCGGATACCGGATTCCGCTTCAGAATCTTACAGGTGATATCGGATTTTATATTTATCAGCAAGTGTATCCATTGCTTGGGATGGGGATGATTCTTGCGTTATATGGTTTCCCATCTGCAATATCGAAATTGACAGCGGAGTCAAAAGAAAAGGGTCACACCCAGACGACTGCTAATTTTTATTTCCCGATCTTTCTTATTCTGCTCCTTGTAGTAGGAACACTAGCCGTGTTGCTATTTGTTTCTGCTGGTAGTTTAGCAAGTTGGATTGGAGATCCTAGTTTAACACAGGCCTATCAGCTTGTGGCTTTGAGTTTATTGCTTATCCCTTTTACTTCTTTGCTCCGCGGAGTGTTTCAGGGAAATGGGAATATGAAACCAACCGCTTATTCGCAAATGGGAGAGCAGCTCTTTCGCGTATTACTAATTATTGCCGTTGCGATTTACGTTAGCTTCACAGGAGCAGACCTTTACCGGATTGGGGAAGGGGCGGCAATTGCAAGTATTGGTGGCGGTCTTGCAGCTATTCTTTTGTTAACTATGTTTATTCGCAAGTCGGAACAACCGGTTCAACCGCTGCAAGCAACTATTCCCTGGCGTTATTATATTCAGACATTGCTCCTGTTCGGTCTTGTTGCTTCGCTCAATCATATGGTGCTTCTTCTGTTTCAGTTTGCTGATGCGTTCACACTCGTTTCCGGTTTACAGGAATATGGACTCTCGCAGACTAAGGCTATGGAGGCAAAAGGGGTGCTCGATCGGGGTCAGCCGCTCATTCAGTTAGGGACTGTACTTGGTTCGTCGTTTGCGCTAGCGATGATCCCATCTGTTTCACAACAGAAATTACAAGACGCGAAAGCTGCATTTTATCAGCATATCCGTAGTAGTATTGCGATTGGGTTTTATTTAGCGGTAGGCGCTACTGCAGGTCTAATTGCAATTATGCCTCAAGCAAATATGTTATTGTATCAGGATACGCTAGGAACAAATGATTTACGGATTCTCGTTATTGCGATCTTGCTCAGTTCCATCGGAGTAACCTGTGCGACAATCTTACAAGGACTCGGCGGGACAAAGCAGACAGCTGTTTTTATCATCCTTTCAATCTTTTTGAAGTGGTTTGGGAATCGGATGCTTGTGCCAATTTTCGGAATAACTGGAGCAGCACTTGCTACGATTCTAGGTTTAGCATGCTTTTCCTTACTTGTCTATATAGGGTTGAAGCGAAAATTGCCGGCATTAAAGTTAATGAGACAAATCAATTGGTCGACCTTGGTACTTGCTGTTTCTGCGATGCTTATATATATTTTTGTTATCGATTTATTTGTCCCGACTGAGCTTTCGCGGTTCGGTTCCCTGCTTTACGTTGGTTTTGTAGCTGGGACGGGAGCATGTATTTATCTTTTCATTTTATTGCGCGGGCGTACTTTTATTTCCGAGGAAATAAATATGTTGCCATGGTCGCATGTTTGGATGCGTATTTATAAGGAGAGGAAGAGTCCATGAACAAAATTGAAGTAATTGGCCTTGGAGCTGGTGATTTAAATCAGCTTCCGTTAGGAGTATATAAGAAACTAGTAAATACTGAAAAAGTTGTCTACACACGGACGTTGGACCATCCTGTTATTGCTGATTTAAAGCAGGAAGGAGTCCATTTTCATTCCTTTGACAAGGTTTATGAGGAGACGGCAGATTTTTCCGGTGTCTATGAGAAAATCAGTGCCTATTTATTGGAAAAAGCAAAAGAGGGTTCTATTATTTATACCGTTCCTGGGCATCCGATGCTTGCCGAGCAAACGGTGCAACTGCTATTGGAGCAACAGGAGATCCCTGTTGAAATTTTGGGTGGACAAAGTTATCTGGATGCACTATTTACCTCGCTCGAAATTGATCCGATTGATGGATTTCAATTTGTCGATGGGACGAGCTTCGAGCGTAGACAGTTGAATTATGAACAGCATCTCGTCTTTTGCCAAGTATATGATTCCTTCATTGCGTCAGAAGTAAAGCTTAGCTTGCTTGAAGACTTACCTCCTGAGTATGAAGTGACGATTGTGGAAGCGGCTGGGACGGCTGGAGAAAAGCTTACGAAGCTCAGGTTAGAAGATCTGGACAGATCTATTGAGGTTAATAACCTGACAAGTGTTTATGTTCCGCCAATTAATCATGAACAACTATCCCACCGCTTTACCCGTCTTGTGGAAGTAATCGCTGCACTGCGTGGGCCTGGAGGTTGCCCGTGGGATCAGAAGCAGACACATGAATCTTTGCGAGCTCATACAATTGAGGAAGTATACGAGCTGATTGATGCGATTGATCAAAAAGATGATGAGAATATTACGGAGGAACTCGGTGATCTTCTCATGCACGTCGTCCTCCATAGTCAAATTGGCGCAGATTCGGGATATTTTTCAATTGATGATGTCATCCTGTCGGCTACTGAAAAGATGATTCATCGTCATCCCCATGTTTTCGGTGACGTTCAAGTTGATTCGGCAGATGAAGTGCTTACGAATTGGGATGCGCTGAAGGAACAAGAAAAGGGTAAACAAAGGAATTCCGTCCTGGAGGGAATTCCGAAGCATCTACCAGCACTTGCAAAAGCAGCGAAAATTCAGCAAAAGGCAGCGAAGGTCGGTTTCGACTGGGCTGAGGTAAAAGACGTTTGGGCCAAGCTTGAAGAAGAGATAAAGGAAGTCGAAGAAGCGATTATAAGTGGAAAACGTGAAGATATCGAGGATGAGTTTGGTGATGTTCTATTTGTCATTGCTAACCTGACGCGGTTTTATCAGATTAATGCGGAAGTTGCCTTGAATCGCACGAACCAGAAGTTTACTTCAAGATTTACGTATGTGGAACAAAGAACCAAGGAAAAAGGGAAAAGATTGGAAGAAGCAACGCTAGACGAAATGGAAGCGTACTGGCAAGAAGCAAAGGAGAGTGAATAACAATGCGTTTGGATAAATTTTTAAAAGTATCACGGTTGATTAAACGTCGGACACTTGCAAAAGAAGTTGCTGAACAAGGCAGGATTGCGGTGAATGGTAACCAAGCGAAGGCATCGACGACGATTGCCCCTGGTGACACCGTCACGATCGAATTTGGACAGAAGCTTGTCACTGTCCAAGTGAACGATACAAGGGAAACGGTAAGAAAGGGCGAAGCAGAAACATTATATACCGTCATAAAAGAAGAAAAAATATAAGTTCTATACTTGTCCCTCCTCTCATAAATTACAATGAGAAGGAGGTTTTTTTATGAATGAATTAGGGAATTATCCATCTAATAATAATCGGACAGATTTAGACCATCAGGTAAGACTCGTGAACCGCAAAACGCTTGAAATAAGTGGCGTCAAGGAAGTCGATAGCTTTGATAATGAAGAATTTCTACTAGAAACTGTGCAAGGCTATCTTATCATCCGCGGACAAAACCTTCAGTTGAAAAACCTTGATGTCAATGCTGGCAATGTAACGATAAAAGGAAAAATTTATGAGTTTTCCTATATTGATGAAGCAAGCGGGGAGAAAGCTAAGGGATTCCTTAGCAAGTTATTCCGATGACGCTCTCCGTGCAATTTACGACAATGGCTGTTATGGTGCTAAGTGGAATTTACTTAGGGCTTGCCCTGGATACGTTCCGGCGTATTTCTGTTTATTGGAAAAAGCGACCAATCATCAGCTATTCTTTTGAAATTGGCTTTTGGCTTTTACAGACTCTTATTGTTTTCTATCTTTTATTTCTTGTCAATTCAGGGGAAATTCGCTTTTATATATTTCTAGCTTGTCTGTTAGGTTTCTCATTTTATCAAGCCTTATTGAAAACTGTCTACCGGCAGGGGCTGGAACGATTAATTTCGGTATTTCGTGCGGTTTTTAGGTTTTTCAAACAAGTATTCTTCATTCTTATTGTCACACCGATTAAATGGATATTTCTTCTAAGTGCTAGCATCATCCTATTTCTTTTAAATATGATAGTAAAGATACTGGCAATTTTATTGAAAGTTATCCTATTTCCGTTCCTATTAATCGGAAAGCTACTTAAACCCCTCATTCCTGAAAATCTTATTAAATTTTTACACAAATTATATCCAATTTATAGTACAATAAGAGATATATTAAAAAAGGGCTTAAAGTATGCCACGTTTAAAAGGAGGTAGGATGATTGTCCGTAGAAAGAGAAAGGGTAACGAGATTAGATTCGAGCTATGTACAACAGTATGATGCATACATAGAAAGACAGAAACGCAAGAAGCAGCGCTTAATTCGTCGTCTTGTTCTATCTTCCCTTGTGACCGTGTTGATTATTGGTTTTATGGGAGTCTATCATTGGAACCAACGGGCACTACATGCCGAAAAAACGGAGGAATACGAGCAGCTGCAATCCGAGTTAGCGGGGTTACAGCAGGAAGAAGAACAACTGCTTGAGGAAATTGAACTATTAAATGATGAAGAATACGTTTTGGATATCGCTAGAACGAATTACTTTTTTACAAAAAAGGGAGAATTGATCTTTAAACTTCCGAATGAAGACCCGTCATATTGACACTTTACATGAACAGACATATACTATATGTAGAGAATTTCACTCAAACTTTTAAGGAGGAGCATTTTTTTTATGTCAATCGAAGTAGGCAGCAAGCTGCAAGGTAAGGTTACAGGAATCACAAATTTTGGAGCGTTTGTTGAGCTCGAGAAAGGTAAAACAGGCTTGGTCCACATTAGTGAGGTTGCTGACAATTATGTAAAGGACATTAACGATCACTTAAGTGTTGGCGATACTGTTGAAGTTAAAGTAATCAATGTCGAGAAGGATGGTAAAATCGGCCTATCAATCAAGAAGGCAAAGGAACGTCCGGTTCGCCAAAAGAATGTTAAAGAGCGTCAAGAAAGTTTCGAATCGAAAATGAGTCGTTTCCTTAAGGATTCTGAAGATCGTCTAGCCTCACTTAAGAAGCATACGGAATCCAAGCGTGGAGGTCGAGGTGCTAAGCGCGGTTAATAAGTTTGCTGCCCGAAGGAAATTACAATGCTCTGTGATAGAGAAGCAGCAGATTCATCTAGAAGATGGGTCTGCTGCTTTGTGTTTTTATTGGCACTTTGTTTGGGAGATTAAAAAAGACTAGGGACTGCACGAATTTCCTGTGCTTCCGGTCGATAAGTCAACATCGGTTCGTTTCCTCACCGTGTTTTCTTTATCTTCCTGCACCACAGTCCAATTCGTCAGTCCCTAACCGGTCTTTTTTACTTTTGGATATAGCGGCGGAGGGGATTGAACCCACGACCTTACGGGTATGAACCGTACGCTCTCGCCAGCTGAGCTACGCCGCCAAAATTGTCAACGAGATTTATAATACAACAAGAATAAGGTTATGTCAATGATTTTTTAAAGAATGTTGAAGTTCACAGTGGTATTGCTGAAGTTCATCATGAAGATGCTGAAGTTCAAAAAGTATCCGCTGAAGTTAACAACTAAAATATCGAAGTTCACAAATACCGGCCCGAATCTCACACGCCTAGCTCCTTCTTTCCCACTTATTCGTCAAACATTCATCATTTCTGCAGATTTCTGGCAGCTTCCATTCTACCGACTTCTCGCTGCTGCCATCGAGTTTACTAGATTAGAAGCAGACAGGCGTTCGTGCCTTAATCTTGGGTTCTTTATCTCTTTCCGTCGAACGATTTTTAGGACGAGCACTGAAATTTTGACAACAAAAGTTTTCTGAATATGGTTTACTAAACAGAAAAGAATGGAGTGATGGTGAATGATGCAATCGGTGGAACCGGCGGGGTATGTCGGTTGGAAAGAAAAGGTCCAGAAGAAGAAACAGCATCCATGGAAAACAAAGGCGAAAGTATTATTTATCGATCGAGGCCTGTTGTTAGTGATGATAGGCTTTTTACTGGGGAGGGCAGTCATTTTATCAGCAGTTTCTCCGTTTGCTCTAGCATTTCTTGCAAGTGTATGGCTGATGCAACGTAAGAAAACGTTACATGCGCTGTTAGCCATTTCTTTAGGAGCGGTGACTTATTCATTTGAACACACTGGGTTCATTATGCTTTCTGTTCTTGTATTTCTAATCCTTCTCGCGATATTCATGCAACTTAACAGGGAGAAATTAATACTTCCTTTTGCAGTTGGGTTTGCGACGATGCTGCCGCGTATTTTCTTATATTCGCTGCAGGGACCCATAACGTCTTATGAATGGCTGCTCATTGTTGTGGAAGGTGTGCTTGGTGCGGTGCTTGTACTTATCTTTATGCAGAGCATTCCTTTATTATCACCAAAAAGATATAAACCGGCTCTAAGAAATGAAGAGATTGTCTGTATGATTATTTTAATTGCCTCGATTTTAACCGGCACAATTGGCTGGGTTATCTACGGAGCTGCATTAGAGCAAATATTTGCCCGTTACTTTGTTTTAGTCTTTGCTTATGTCGGCGGGGCAGCGATTGGTTCTACTGTCGGTGTCGTTGTCGGTTTAATTTTATCCCTTGCCAATGTGGCCAATCTATTTCAGATGAGTTTACTAGCTTTTTCGGGACTATTAGGAGGTTTATTAAAAGAAGGGAGGAAGTTTGGTGTCGCAGCCGGTTTATTGGTCGGGACTTTACTTATCGTCATCTACGGAGAGAGTTTTACCTTAGCCCATTCGCTAACCGAGTCATTTATTGCTATTTTCCTCTTCTTTATTACACCGGCAAGCTGGTTTTCAAGTATCTCTCGTTACATACCAGGAACGGAAGAACATGCACAGGAACAGCAGCAATACTCTCAGAAGGTGCGTGATGTGACGGCAAAACGGGTGAAACAGTTTTCCGGTGTGTTCGATGCACTTGCCCGCAGTTTCGCCGTGGGTGAAAGTGATCCATCCAGTCACTTGGCAAAGAAACGGGATACTGATCAATTTCTTAGTCAGGTGACGGAAAGGACATGCCAGAGTTGCTTCATGAAGGAACGCTGCTGGGAGAAGGATTTCGATAAAACGTATCAGCTTATGGAGGGGGTCAAGGAAGCCTATGCGAAAAATCAAGAACCGAGCTTGAAAATCAGAAAGGAGTTTGAGAATCATTGTGTCAAATCGAAGAAAACGCTTGAAGTCATGAAGGAGGAGATGACGTTCTATATGGCGAACGATCACCTCAGGAGACAGGTCTTGGAAAGCAAGCGAATTGTGGCCGATCAACTATTTGGTGTCTCTGAAGTGATGGATGACTTTGCCAATGAGATTTTAAAAGAAAGGGAACATCATGAAAAACAAGAACTGCAAATTATCGAAGCATTAAAAGGACTCGGTATTGAATTGGAAAAATTGGATATCTATCAGCTGAATAAAGGGAGTGTCGATATTGAAATAATGGTCTCCTTCTATGATTATCATGGGGAAGGGGAGAAACTCATTGCTCCCGTACTGACAGATATTTTGGGGGAAATGATCGTTGTAAAAGATGAAGAAATCTCTCCATTCCCAAATGGGTACAGCTACTTGTCTTTCGGGTCGGCGAAAGAATATATTGTGGAAACAGGAGCAGCCAATGCGGCGAAAGGTGGTGGCTTCATTTCCGGTGATAGCTTTAAAACGATGGAACTTGGTGAAGGAAAGTATGCCATGGCGATTAGTGACGGGATGGGAAATGGTAGAAGAGCCCATGAGGAGAGTGAGGAAACGCTTCGTCTGCTTCAGCAAATCTTACAAATCGGTATTCCGGAAAAAGTGGCGATTAAATCGATCAATTCGATACTTGCCCTGCGCACAACTGATGAAATGTTTGCCACGTTGGATCTAGCTGTTATTGATCTGAACCATGCGATGGTGAAGTTCCTTAAGGTTAGTGCATCACCAAGCTTTGTGAAACGGGGGGATGAAATTTTAAAGATAGAAGCGGGTAATTTACCGATGGGGATTCTCCACGATGTTGATATTGATATTGTAAGTGACCAGCTCATTTCTGGGGATCTGTTAATTATGATTAGTGACGGGGTGTTCGATGGTCCTAGACATGTGGAAAATACAGATCTTTGGTTGAAGCGGACACTAAAAGAAATGAAGACGGAAGATCCACAGGAAATCGCAGATCTTTTACTAGAGGAGGTGATTCGCACAAAATCGGGAGAAATCGATGATGATATGACCGTTCTTGTTGCGAAGATTAAAAAGAACCAGCCGAAATGGGCGTCAGTTCCGATTTATCGCAGTGTAACTGGTTGATAAATTCCAACTTCAAGAAGGTTCTATAATTCTATGAGGGAGTTGAAGGTAACGGCTCGATTGGTTCATCTAATATTCGGTGGAGGATGAACCCGCCACTGAATGAAGTTTCACTTTGCCTAAATAAAGCACTTGGCTAAGTATATCCTATCTGTTTTCTGGTGATGCTAGTAAAACTAGGAAACGGGAGGGTAACGTAATGAAAAAAGGAACATTAAGGCAAATTTTATTGTTAACGGATGGGTGCTCGAACTACGGAGAGGATCCGGCGGCAACAGCGGCCCTTGCTTTCGAGCAGGGGATTACTGTGAACGTTATTGGAATTCTTGATCATGATGAGAATGAAGACAGTCATGGTCTTGAGGAAGTAGAAGATATCGCTCTATCAGGGGGCGGAGTAAGTCAACTCGTTTATAGTGAAGCATTATCCCAGACTGTCCAGATGGTGACGAAGCAAGCGATGAACGAGACATTGCAAGGTTTTGTTAATCAGGAGCTAAAACAAATTCTTGGAAAAGACCAGCGCCTTGAGGACCTCGAACCCGAAAAACGCGGTGAAATTATTGAAGTAGTCGAGGAGTTGGGGGAAACTTCTGATCTTGAGGTATTAATTTTGCTAGATACAAGCGCGAGCATGCATCATAAGCTCCAGATGGTGAAGGAAGCTTTGATTGATCTCTCCATTAGTCTCAATGCCCGGGCGGGAAAAAATCGCTTCACCATCTACAGCTTCCCAGGGAAAAGGAAAAATATCCAGAAGGTGCTCGATTGGACACCGAAGCTTGATTCGATCTCATCGGTATTCCCGAAGATAACCAGTGGTGGAATCACTCCGACCGGTCCCGCACTTCGGGAGGCTATCTATCAGTTTGGTAAAAAGGGTTTATTAAGGAGTATTCGTCATGGCGATGAACCGGGCCTGGAAGAAACAGGTTACTAGTATACCTTCAGGGACTCAGATTCAAGGGAAATTTAAAGGAAACAGTTACCTGATCAAACGGAAGATCGGCGAAGGGGCAATTGGTACTGTCTACCTTTGTCAATTCGGGAAACAGACAGCTGCTCTCAAAATAAGTGAAAAACAAACATCGATGACCTTGGAGGTCAATGTGTTAAAAGCATTAAAGCAGGTCCGAGGGAATCTTCTTGGGCCTGCTTTATTAGATGTGGACGATTGGCTTGCACCGAACAGGCAAACATATACATTCTATGTTATGGAATATGTGCAAGGTGAGAGCATGCAGCAATTTTTCAGGAAAAATGGGGCAAGCTGGCTCGGTCTGCTTATGGTCCAACTTTTAGAGGATTTGGAAAAGCTCCATAAAGCAGGTTGGGTGTTTGGGGATTTGAAGACTGACAATCTCCTGATTAGCCAAGCGCCACCGAAGATTCGCTGGATTGATGTTGGTGGGGTGACACAAATCGGACGGGCCATTAAAGAGTATACCGAGTTTTACGACCGAGGATATTGGGGTCTTGGTTCCCGACGAGCTGAACCAAGCTATGATTTATTCTCGGTTGCAATCATCTTCCTCGAAATCTTCTACCCACAGCGGTTCGCGCGGCCAGAAACGAAGAGAGCAAATCTTTTATTTAAAAAGATCGATAAAGTGAAAGCACTACAACCCTACGCACCTGTGCTAAAGAAGGCAATTACCGGCAAATATACAACAAGTGCTGAAATGCAGCGAGAATTAAAACAAATTATCTTTTCCCGGAAAAATCAGAGCAGAAGTAAAACAGGGAAAATCGGCTTATCGGAGGCCATGTGGATTTTCCTATTTAGTATCCTTTCCATCCTTACCTCATTGTGCTTTTAGAGGCAGCGGTAACTATGATAAGATAAGAACAGTATCGATTATGGACGGAGCGAGGAAATGGAAAAAGAAGTACAATCCTTTATTAAAAAACATCGGCTTTTACATAAAGGCGCGCGGGTACTTGTCGGAGTCTCGGGCGGACCGGATTCCATCGGTCTATTGCATTTGTTGGTGAAGTGGAGGAAGGAATGGGAGTTGGATATACATGCCCTTTCTCTTAATCACCAGCTGCGTGGGAAGGATGCGGAGGATGACTTTATTTATGTGAAGAATATTTGCGCAAGCTGGGGCATCCCGTTTCATGGTGCCTCCTTTGATGTGCAGGCATTTGCGGATAAGGAGCGGCTTAGTACGGAAGTCGCAGCAAGAAAAATTCGGTATCAGTTTTTTGAAGAGAAAATGGCAGATCTTGAAGCCGACTATCTTGCTTTAGGTCATCATGGGGATGACCAGGTGGAAACGCTTATCATGAAACTTGTTCGGACTGCATCTTCCCAAGCTTTCCAAGGAATTCCGATTACACGTCCAATTGGGAGGGGAATGCTTATCCGGCCACTCCTTGCTGTTACAAAAGAAGCGATAGAATCTTACTGCGCAGAGAACGAAATCAAGCCGCGGATCGATGCAACGAATTTGGAAAGTGATTTTACAAGAAACTATTACCGCCACCATGTCGTTCCGCTGCTAAAGGAACGCAATACAAATATCCAGGTGACAGCACAGCATCTTAGTATGACGCTTGCGGAAGATGAAGAATTCCTGCAAAAAGAGGCGGAAAAAGTACTTCAACGTGCGGTAATTTTTGAAAAGGGAAAGCGGCAGGTAACAGTTGAAATTAATTTATTTAAAAAGTACTCCCAATCTTTACAAAGACGCGCCTTTCATCTAATATTGAACTATCTGTATGAAATATTACCCAATCAACTTTCTTATGAACATGAGGAGCAATTTCTTACCCTCATTAAAAGCCGCACTGGGAACGCAACCCTAGATTTCCCGCACGGTTTGAAGCTGAATCGGGCATATGACAGACTGACACTTTACTTCGAAGCGAATAATCCCGGGCAGCAGTCCTTTAACCTAACCTTAACCATTCCCGGCAAAACATACTTGCCAAACGGATCGGTACTTACAGCTACATATACAGCAACACGTGATAGAGCCCACCCCTTCTCGCTCTATATTCCCACGAAAGAGGTTACCTTACCTCTTCATGTGAGAACGCGTAAAAATGGAGACCGGATGAGCTGGAAAGGGCTCCAAGGAACAAAGAAGCTGAAAGATATCTTTATCGATGCAAAAGTTCCCCTTCATGAACGTGAAACGTGGCCTATCGTCGTGGATGACGATGATCATATACTTTGGTTAATTGGATTAAAAAAAGGTGTACGAAGAGAAGTAAATGCTAAGCAGTTTATATATATTCAATTGGATAAAGGCAACTAGTAGGAGGATAAGGATGCTAAAGGACAGTATGCATAAGGATATAAAGGATATTCTAATTACAGAAGAAGAAATTCGGGCAAAATGTAAAGAAATCGGAGCACAGCTTTCTACAGAATACGATGGCAAGTTTCCCCTTGCAATTGGTGTATTAAAAGGTGCTCTACCCTTTATGTCGGACCTCGTTCGCCACATGGATATCCATGTGGAACTCGATTTTATGGATGTGTCGAGCTATGGAAGCGGAACGAAGTCAAGTGGGGAAGTCAAAATTGTAAAGGACTTGGATACAAAAGTAGAAGGGCGCGACCTGCTTATTATTGAGGACATTATTGACAGCGGACTGACGCTTAGTTATTTAGTCGACCTCTTCAAGTACCGGAAAGCGAATTCTATTAAAATTGTAACCCTGCTGAATAAACCATCAGGGCGCACTGCTGCGATATCCGCAGACTTGGTTGGATTTGAAGTACCGGATGCTTTCGTCGTCGGTTATGGTTTAGATTATGACCAACGTTACCGAAACCTTCCGTATATCGGGGTGTTAAAAGAAGAGATTTATCAGGAAAAATAGTCCTGAAAAATAAAAATGGATGATAAAGCTAAATTAGTTGTGTAATGACTTTTTCATATGGTACTATGTAATATAGTTTTTCCCGGTATGGGAGGAGGTAAGCAATGAGTCAGATATTTCGTAATGTGTTCTTTTGGGTCCTGATTTTCTTCGTCATAATCGGCGTATTCGGCATCATAAATGGCCCAGGAGAAGAAAGTGAACAATATGATGTGGAGCAATTTATAAGTGCTTTAAATAATGGTGAAATAAAAGAATTGACACTGCAGCCGGCAAACGGAATCGTCCGTTTCTTCGGTACATTGAATGATGGTGGCCAATCTTTTGTTGCCCAAGTACCAGATAACACAGATGTAATTGCTGAAATTACAACAATTGCAAGAGATCAAAGTATATTAACTGCAGAGGAAGAAGAACGGCCAAGTCCATGGGTTACATTCCTTACGACTTTAGTTCCCTTCCTATTAATAGGTCTATTTTTCTTATTCATTCTTAGTCAAGCACAAGGTGGCGGCGGTGGCGGCCGTGTGATGAACTTCGGGAAAAGTAAGGCTAAGATGGTTTCCGGCGAAAAGGAAAAGGTGCGTTTCAAAGACGTAGCCGGAGCGGATGAAGAGAAACAGGAATTAGTTGAAGTTGTGGAATTCCTGAAAGATCCACGTAAATTCACGGCAGTCGGTGCTCGAATTCCAAAAGGGGTTCTTTTAGTAGGACCGCCAGGAACAGGTAAAACATTACTTGCCCGTGCCGTCGCAGGGGAAGCGGGAACTCCATTCTTCTCTATTAGTGGTTCGGACTTCGTTGAAATGTTTGTCGGGGTCGGTGCATCCCGTGTACGTGATCTATTTGAAAACGCGAAGAAAAATGCGCCATGTATCATCTTTATTGACGAGATTGATGCAGTAGGACGCCAACGTGGTACGGGTCTCGGTGGTGGACATGATGAACGTGAACAGACATTGAACCAGTTGCTTGTTGAAATGGATGGCTTTAACGCAAATGAAGGTATCATTATTATCGCAGCTACAAACCGTGCAGACATTCTTGACCCTGCTTTGCTGCGCCCAGGCCGTTTCGACCGTCAAATCATGGTGGACCGTCCGGATGTTAAAGGACGGGAAGCAGTGCTTAAAGTTCACGCACGTAATAAACCATTGGATAATACAGTCGATTTGAAAGTAATTGCCCAGCGTACCCCAGGCTTCTCTGGTGCGGACCTTGAGAACCTGTTAAATGAAGCAGCGCTTGTTGCTGCAAGGGATAACCGAAAAGCGATATCTTCACTGGATGTCGATGAAGCAACCGACCGGGTGATTGCCGGGGTTGCGAAGAAGAGCCGCGTTATTTCGGATAAAGAAAGAAATATTGTTGCCTATCATGAAAGTGGGCACACCGTAATCGGGATGGTACTTGACGATGCAGATGTCGTACACAAAGTAACGATTGTACCTCGAGGCCAGGCCGGCGGTTATGCGGTCATGCTTCCTAAAGAAGACCGTTACTTCATGACGAAACCGGAACTGTTTGATAAGATAACCGGACTGCTTGGTGGACGTGTCGCCGAGGAAATCATCTTTGGCGAAGTGAGTACGGGAGCACATAATGACTTCCAGCGTGCAACAAGCATCGCTCATAAGATGATTACCGAGTATGGTATGAGTGATGAAATTGGCCCACTACAATTCTCCAGTGGGGACGGTGGCAATGTGTTCCTTGGTCGTGATTTGCAGAATAACCAAACATACAGTGAGAAAATCGCTTATGAAATTGATAAGGAAATGCAGAACTTCATCAATTACTGTTATGAACGTGCGAAGAAGATCCTTACTGAGCATCGCGGACAGTTGGAGTTAATCGCTCAGACACTCCTTGATGTCGAAACACTCGACCGCCGTCAGATTGAATCTCTTTTCCATAAAGGTGTTTTACCAGAACCACTGGAAGATATCGTGGACGAAGATGATGTGAAGGTTTCTATCAATTCAAAAGAAGATGAAGACGATGGAGAAAAGATCGGGAAATCTTTTGAAGAAGTGAAAAAAGAAGTCGAGGAGAAAAAGCATGAAGAACATGCAGATGAAGCTAAAGGCGACTCCAAGAATAAACGACATATCAATGACCCGATCATGGGCGAAGAACCAATATCTCCAGTAGATGAAGAAGACAATAATTATAAAGATAAATAACAAATTAAAAAGCAGCCATGCTAATATATATGGCTGCTTTTTTGTTTCAAAAGCTGAAGCGCGCTTAACATTACTATTGGGTACCTGTGATTTTCTTTTTCACTGTTACCTATGCTATATTTAAACATAGAAAAATAGGAAGGTTTGATTGTTATGTTATTTGTTCTGGATGTGGGGAATACAAATACCGTTTTAGGGGTTTTTGAAGGGGACAACCTACTATATGAGTGGCGGATTAAAACAGATCGCCATAAAACAGAGGATGAATTCGGCGTACTCATTCATTCCTTGTTTGACTATAAAGGAATCACGTTTTCTGATATCCATGGAGTTATCATTTCTTCTGTTGTACCACCGATTATGTATGCACTGGAAAAAATGAGCCGGAATTATTTCGGAATTGATGCAGTCGTGGTAGGGAAGCAGGATATTTCTAAATATATTAACATGAGTTACCCTAATCCTAAGGAGGTCGGGGCAGACCGGATTGTCAACGCGGTAAGTGCGATAGAAAATTACGGGGCGCCGGTTATTGTGATTGATTTTGGAACGGCGACCACTTTTTGCTACATCGATGAGAATAGCTCTTATCACGGTGGCATCATTTCTCCGGGAGTTAATATTTCCATGGAAGCATTGTATAGTAAAGCTTCCAAACTGCCGAAGATTGAAATCAAGGGGACGGAGAAAGTTATTGGAACATCAACAGTTGAAGCGATGCAGTCCGGAATATATAACGGCTATGTATCCTTGGTAGATGGTATAGTTGACAGAGTGAAAGAGGATATTAATCAAGATGTTCAGGTAATTGCTACCGGCGGGATATCTGGTTTAATCGGGAAGGGTTCACGAACAATTGATGTGGTAGATCGCCATCTGACACTAAAAGGATTGAACATTATTTATCGCAGGTTAAAAGATATTCGTTAAAGGAGATACGAACATGAAGGATTATTTAATAAAGACAACTGCTTATAACGGGAGAATCCGTGCATATGCAGCAACATCTACTGCGACAGTGGAGGAGGCAAGGAGAAGACAGGATACTTGGGCAACAGCCTCTGCTGCATTAGGTCGAACCCTGACGATTGCTGCTATGATGGGAGCGATGCTAAAAGATGACAACTCCAATACAATTAAAATTGAAGGCGGCGGACCACTTGGAGCGATTGTAGTAGATGCGAATGCATCTGGTCATGTGCGCGGCTATGTTACGAATCCGCACGTAGACTTTGAATTAAATGACAAAGGTAAGTTGGATGTTGCTAGAGCTGTAGGAACGTCAGGTAATTTAAGTGTTGTGAAAGATCTTGGATTGAGAGACCATTTTACAGGCGAGGTTCCGATTGTTTCAGGCGAAATTAGTGAAGATTTCACGTATTATTTTGCGACATCAGAACAAGTTCCTTCAGCGGTCGGAGCAGGTGTGTTAGTAAACCCGGATCATACCATTCTTGCGGCTGGCGGATTCATTGTGCAAGTCATGCCTGGTGCGGATGAAGAGGTAATCGAACGGTTAGAGGAACAGATTCAAGCGTTCCCGCCAATTTCCAAGTTGATTGAAGAAGGATACTCACCAGAACAACTCTTGGAAAAACTGTTCGAAGGTGAAGAGTTTACAATTCATGAGAAGATGCCCCTTGAATTCCGCTGCCGCTGCTCAAGAGAAAGAATTGCAAATGCGATAAGCGGTCTTGGCAACGAGGAAATTGATGCCATGATCCAGGAAGACGGTGGAGCAAGTGCAACCTGTCACTTCTGTAATGAAAAGTATGATTTTACAACAGAAGAATTGGAAGAGTTGAAACAATAAACGAGGGAGAAAGGGAATCGTATGTCAAGAAAATTATTATGGGGAATTATCACGGTCCTCCTTATTACAAACATAGCCACTCTCCTGTTCATGAATCAAAATGAGAATGTAATTGTGAGTGAAGACGGTGAAGAAACGGCCATTAGAAGCAATGAACCTGTTGCAACGATTGACGGAGAAGATATAACTTATGCAGAATGGATGACTGCTCTTCGCGAAACCCATGGGGAAAAGACGCTGCAATCATTAATTGATCGCCACCTCGTTTCCAAATTGGCCAATGAGAAGCACATTGAAATCAGTGAGAAGGTCATTGAAAGAGAACTTGCTTATCTGACATCCATGCAAGGACCGCTTGCAGAAGATGAACTTGCAAAGGCGGAGGAGAAATGGCGGGAAGAGATTGTTTATCGCTACCAGCTTGAGTTTTTACTGACAGAAGATATTTCCATTCCGGAAGGTGAAGTGGAAGAGTATTATGACGTGTATAAGAATCAATATGATTTCAGTCCGGCCATGCAGCTATCCCATATTCTTGTATCGGATATGGAAACAGCGGAAAAAATCCATGGGGAGCTTGAACAGGGAGCGAATTTTGACCAGCTGGCAAGGGAATATTCCATAGATGAAGAAACAAAAAATAGCGGGGGCTATCTTGGTTTCATCAATACGAACAGCCAGTTCTTCCCGGATGGTTATGAAGAAATTGCAAATGAGATGGAAGAGCACTCCTATAGTACCCCTTTTACAACAGGTAACGGGGTCGGTATTATCTATTTACATCAATCTCTTCCGAAAATCAAGTTCAGCTATGAGGAAATTAAACCTTACGTAGAAAATGAACTTGCCCTGCATGAAGGGAATCTTCCGCTTCAAGCCGCCCCACTTTGGGAAAAACATGAAATAGATTGGCTCTACGGTAACTAAATACATGGTCCGCCCACAACATGGAACGAATCAGCTAATTCAATGAGTGAATACGTTAAAATGGTTGACAAATCGATAAATTAAACATACATTGTAATTAACAATTCATACAAAAATGCTAGGGATTAGGAGTGATCACATGCGTGTGGCAAATGATATTACCAAATTAATCGGTGAAACACCAATCGTGAAGTTAAACAATCTGACAGGCGAAGATTCAGCAGATGTTTATGTAAAACTTGAATTCATGAACCCAGGAAGCTCGGTAAAAGACCGGATTGCTGTAGCAATGGTTGAAGCTGCAGAAGAGTCGGGGGATTTAAAGCCCGGAGATACAATTATCGAGCCGACAAGCGGAAACACTGGAATTGGACTTGCGATGGTAGCAGCGGCAAGAGGGTATAAAGCTATTCTTGTCATGCCAGACACGATGAGTCAGGAGCGTCGTAATCTATTGCGCGCATATGGTGCTGAACTCGTTCTTACACCGGGCGCGGATGGAATGAAAGGCGCAATCGGTAAAGCTAATGAACTGAAGGAAGCGCACGGCTATTTCATGCCACAGCAGTTCGATAACCCGGCAAACCCGGAAATCCATGAAAGAACAACAGGAAAAGAGATCACCCGTCAAATGAAAGATGGTCTTGACGCATTCATTTCCGGTATTGGAACCGGTGGAACGATTACAGGTGCAGGTAGAGTGCTGAAATCTCACTTTGAAGGAGTGCAATTATTCGCTGTAGAACCAAAGGACTCACCGGTGCTATCCGGCGGATCTCCGTCCCCGCATAAGATTCAAGGGATAGGTGCAGGTTTTGTACCGAAAGTACTCGACACAGAGCTATACGATGGGGTCATTCAAATTGAGAATGACGAGGCGTTTGAAGTATCCCGTAAACTTGCAATTACAAATGGTATTCTCGGCGGAATTTCCTCCGGGGCAGCAGTGGCAGCAGCGCTAAAAGTTGCAGATAAGTTAGGTAAGGGTAAGAAGGTTTTGGCTATTTTACCAGACAATGGGGAACGTTACTTATCCACCGCACTATATCAATTTGATGAAGAATAAGAAGTTTGATGACGAGGATTAACAGATTGGATCTGTTAATCCTTTTTTTGTATAGAAGGTTATGAGGTGGGAACTGTGAATAACTATATATGCTAGCATTCTCTACGTTGGGTGCTATTCTTTTGTTTTTGGGGAATTAATAAAGTGAAACTTCATCCAGTGGGGGTATAACAGACCGTTAATACGTGATAAACAGATGCCTGTGTTTTAGGAATATGATAGGATATAGGAATAAAGTGATGATGAGGAGAAGGAGAAGGAGAAGGTATGATTTTAAAAACAAGAACGAAACAGTTGCATTTACAGGAGCGAACCCATATTATGGGAATCTTGAACGTAACCCCTGATTCCTTCTCGGACGGTGGCAGCTATACTACGGTGGAAAAGGCTGTTGCACAAGCAGTTCGAATGGTTGAAGAAGGGGCAGATATTATCGATATCGGTGGAGAATCGACTCGTCCTGGGCACATACCGGTTACGAGTGAAGAAGAGATCTTCCGGATTGTTCCAGTCATTCAAGCAATTAAAGCGAAAGTAGATGTGCCAATTTCGGTAGATACGTTTAAAGCAGATACAGCTGAAGCGGCAATTGAAGCTGGAGCGGATATCATTAACGACATATGGGGAGCAAAGAAAAATCCTGATATTGCTAAAGTTGCAGCGAAACATCAGGTACCAATTATATTGATGCATAACCGGACTGATGAAAATTACACCAATCTAATTGAGGATATGCTAGAGGACCTTAGAGAAAGTATTGCCATTGCTAAAGCGGCTGGTATCCCCAAAGAAAATATTATCCTTGATCCTGGAATTGGTTTTGCCAAGTCTAGAGAGGATGATTTACTCGTCATGCAGCAGCTAGAGCGATTCCAAGAACTTTCTTATCCATTGTTACTCGCAACATCGCGGAAACGAATGATTGGTCATATTCTTGACGTTCCACCGGCAGAGCGAGATACTGGCACAGGGGCAACAACTTGCCTCGGAATTGTAAAGGGTGTCCAAATGGTGCGGGTCCATAACGTCAAAATGAATGCAGAACTTGCAATGATGACAGACGCTATGCTTGGAAAAGGAGCTTATCATGGATAAAATAATTTTGAAGCAATTACAGTTCTACGGTTATCATGGTCTATTTCCTGAAGAGCGGAAACTTGGTCAGCGCTTTATGGTTGATCTTGAACTCTTTCTCGATTTGCAGCAGGCCGGTACAACGGATGCGATGGAGGATTCCGTTCATTACGGAGAAGTATTTAATATCGTTCAAAGCATTGTAGAGGGCGAACCGAAGAATCTGATTGAAACAGTTGCTGAAACGATTGCGAAGAGTCTACTCGAAAGTTTTCATTTGTTATCTGCCTGCCGTGTCCAGGTTATTAAACCGAATCCTCCGATTGATGGACAATATCACTCAGTCGCCGTAGAAATATATAGGGAGAAAAAATAATGAATAAAGTATATATCGCACTTGGAACAAATATCGAGCCGCGGGATTTCTATTTGAGTGAAGCTTTAAACTTACTAGAAGCACATGAATCAATCGCTATTCAACAGCGTTCCTCGATTTATGAAACCGAACCGGTCGGTTATTTAGACCAAGCTGATTTTTTAAATATGGTAATAGAAATCCAAACCTTGCTTGAACCGATTGAGTTATTGGATACGACACAAGGAATAGAGGAAAAGCTAGGCCGGACTCGGGATATCCGTTTCGGTCCCCGAACAATAGACCTTGACATTTTGCTCTATAATCAAGAAAATAGTACAGTAGACCGTTTAACATTGCCGCATCCGCGCATGTCCGAACGTGCCTTTGTGCTCGTTCCCCTTGCAGAAATTGCAGGTGATGTTATCTTGCCGGATACAGGTAATACTGTTCGGGAACAGCTAGCGGAACTTCCGCAGAAAGAGCTGGAGACGGTAAAGAAGATCTAGTTCAAAGAAGGGCTCTGCCGGTGTTTACTGGTAGGTTTTTCTTCGTTATGGTACGCTTAAATAAAATTCTAGGATAATTGATTGTTTACATATATCAAAGACAGGAGTGATTGATGGTGTCAGAAGAACTTACAGAACAAATGCAGGTGCGGAGAGATAAGTTGAAAGATTTACAAGACCGGGGCATTGATCCGTTCGGTGATAAGTTTGAAAGAACCGATTTAGCAGCGGATTTAATTGAAAAATATGATGTTTTTTCTAAAGCAGAGCTAGAGGAAAAAGCTATACCAGCAGTCGTCGCAGGTCGGATTATGACAAAACGCGGCAAAGGGAAAGCGAGCTTCACGCATATTCAAGATATGAGCGGTCAAATCCAAATCTACGTACGTAAAGACGAGGTTGGTGATGATGTTTATGAAATGTTTAAAACACTGGATCTTGGAGATATCATTGGGGTATCCGGTAAAATGTTTAAAACAAATACCGGAGAACTTTCTGTTCAAGCGGAAGAACTTCAATTAATGACGAAAGCTTTACGTCCCCTACCTGAGAAGTACCATGGGCTAAAAGATGTGGAACAACGTTATCGTCAGCGTTACCTAGATTTAATCACGAATCTTGAAAGTCGCGAAACTTTCATTCTACGCAGTAAAATCATTCAAGCGATGAGACAATATCTAAATGGCCAAGGATTTCTTGAGGTGGAAACGCCAATGATGCATAGTATCCCTGGTGGAGCGGCGGCACGTCCATTTATCACTCATCATAATGCACTCGACATTGAACTTTACATGCGAATTGCTATCGAGTTACATTTAAAACGACTCGTCGTTGGTGGAATGGAGAAAGTATATGAAATCGGGCGAGTCTTCCGTAATGAAGGAGTATCTACCCGTCATAACCCTGAATTTACGATGATTGAACTATATGAAGCATATGCAGACTATGAAGATATTATGCGACTTACAGAAAGCATGATTGCTCATATTGCACTTGAAGTGCTCGGCTCTACCGAAATCACATATGGAGATTACACAATCGAACTGAAGCCGGAATGGAAGAGACTCCATATGGCGGATGCGGTGAAAGAAGCAACCGGGGTTGACTTCCGTGAGCAACTGTCAGATGACGAGGCGCGTAAGTTGGCGAAAGAACATAATGTAAAGATTACAGAAAATATGACATTCGGACACATTTTAAATGAATTCTTCGAGCAAAAAGTAGAAGATACACTCATTCAACCTACATTTATCTACGGTCACCCAGTAGAAGTGTCACCGTTAGCAAAAACAAATAAAGAGGATCCTCGTTTCACAGATCGCTTTGAGCTATTCATTGTTGGTCGTGAACATGCAAATGCCTTTAGTGAATTGAACGATCCAATGGAACAACGCAAACGTTTCGAAGACCAAGTTGCTGAAAGAGATGCAGGAAACGATGAAGCCCACTTAATGGATGAAGATTTTATTGAGGCATTAGAATATGGCTTACCACCTACCGGAGGATTAGGAATAGGAATAGACCGTTTAGTAATGTTACTGACCAATGCACCATCCATTCGTGATGTCTTGTTATTCCCGCAAATGCGTACGAAATAAATATAAAAGGAATATCCAGTTTACTTTCATAGTAAGCTGGGTATTTTATTTTGTATTTGTTTCTTAGGTAATATATATAGGAAGGAAAAGTTTCTAGGTATTTTTTAAAAAAATGTCCTTGCATTTAAAACTCAAACATGATACATTTATATTCGTTGCCAAAACAGCTGCAACGGATTAAATGGAAACAGCGAAAAAGATTTGAAGAAAGTTGTTGACATAATTTTTCTAACGTGGTATATTAGAAAAGTCGCCGTTAGGAAACGACAAACAAAATTTGCTCTTTGAAAACTGAACAAAACAACCAGTATGAAAAAGAGGTAAGAAGAAACGTTGGATTTATCTAACGAGAGCTTTTTATCCCTTGAATCAATTTTTGAAGCTAAGAATAGATGACGGTGTCATCTATTACAAACACTTTTATGGAGAGTTTGATCTT